>CALHHQ010000283.1 GCA_938030645.1 uncultured Rhizobiaceae group bacterium | reverse complement strand
TTCGATATAAGTCGACATGCCTTGACCACGAATTTTACCATTCGCTTTGGACGCATTTGCCCGTTTGTCAAAATCAGACCACTTGGAAACATCCATGCACTGATCCATATGCGCGGTGAATTCGCCCGTGTCATAGGTTCTCCCGAAGACAGTTTTATAGGGTAGGTTTTCGGGTGTGATCGCGTTGACGCGCCGAATTTCATCCGGCGTCATGTTCATATCAAGCGCACATTTGTCCACCAAACGTTCCAACGCATAAATTGCTTCGGGACGCCCCGCGCCACGATAAGCATCCGTTGGTGTGGTATGGGTGTAAACGCCTTGGATGAAAAACCGACAGGCCTCAATGTCGTAAATACCTGTGCCAATTGTTGTACCCAAGAACGGAATGTAGGGACCATATGTGTGGAGATAAGCGCCCATGGCAGCAATGAGATCTACATCAAGGGCCAAGAACTTTCCATTCGCGTCCATCGCCATGCGCATGGTCACAACATTGTCTCGACCGTGGGCATCAGCGACGAAATGTTCGCCGCGCTCGCAACGCCATTTTACGGGCTTGCCGATGCGCTTTGCTGCGATCAGAGCCAAAGGATATTCGCGATAGGGGAATACTTTGGTGCCAAAGCCGCCGCCCACATCAGGGGTGATCACGCGCAACTGCTCTGGGTCAACGTTTAAACATGGTGCCAACGCGCGGCGCATTCCGTGAACACCCTGTGAAGGCACAGTCAAAGTGAAGCGGTCTTCATCGTCTGACCACTGGGCGAGACACGCGCGCGTTTCCATATAGTTGCAAACGAGACGGTTGTTGATGAGTTTGAGTTCTGAAACGCGTGGTGCTGTTTTGAAAATTTCGTTTGATCTGTCCGCATTTCCAGCTGTGATCTCAAACGCCAGATTCTTGGGTTTATCTTCATAAACAAGACTGGCGGTGTCGCTTAAGGAACCTTCCGTATCGACGGTTGCGTCCAACATATCATAGTCAACTTCGATGGCTTCGGCTGCTTCTTTTGCCTGCGCCAAAGTTTGCGCGACAATGAATGCAACGGCATCCCCCACATGGCGCACGGTGTCTTGGCACAGCAGAGGAATGTCTTTTGGCTCGACAGGTGTTCCGTCGGTCTGTGGCAAGAGCGTTTGGCATCGCAGCGACTTGTGATCCTCAATATCGGCAGCTGTCAAAATGAGTTCAACACCATCCATCCCACGAGCCGTTTCCACGTCACCAATTGAAAACTTGGCATGAGCATAGGGTGAGCGCAGGACGAACGCATACAAAGCTTCAACGCCACGCACATCATCGGTGTAGAGACCTGTTCCAGTGGTGAAACTGCCGTCTTCTTTACGCAGCACGGGCTGCCCCATACCAACATGTTTGCCGAATTTCGGAGGTGTGTGAGCGTTCATGTGAACCGTTCCATTCCCAAATTGAAAAATGATTATTGAACTGTTGTCTTGCATTCAGAATTTGCGATTTGCGGCGCAATTGCAAGCCTCAACTCAACTGGCACCAATATTAGATAAATGCTGGTTTTCATTGCAGGGCCGCTTCAATGCTGTCAGATTGGGCCGATAGAAAAATCTAGGCTGAAACACAATGACGCTGGCGAATTCCGTCAAATGGTTCAATGCCTTGCCCGGAAACCTCAAAGGCTCCCTGACATTGGTCGTTGCAGCTCTCGGTTTCACAGTCATGACACTTCTGATCAAGCTGGCTGGTCAACGCCTGCCGGTGACCGAAATATTGCTGGTGCGGCAAATTGTTATGGTCGCCATTGTTTTGCCCAGCGTTTTAAATCAATTCCCAGGCTGTTTGAAAACCAAGAGGCTCGATCTTCAACTGATACGCGTCGCCTTTGCACTCGTTGCCATGTTGTGTGGATTTTACGCTGTCATTCACATGCCATTGGCCGACGCGGTGGCGATCGGATTTGCCAAATCTTTCTTCGTCACCATTTTTGCAATTTTTATTTTGCATGAAGTGGTGGGCATTCGCAGATGGGCGGCGGTGATTATCGGCTTCATTGGTGTGCTTGTGATGATGCGCCCAGGCACCGAAGGGTTTGACCCCAATTCAATTTTTGCGTTGATTGGTGCTGCAGGCGCAGGCTTTGTTATGGTGATCATTCGTAAACTTTCCAAAACAGATCGACCCATCACAACTTTGAGCTATCAAGCCTTTCTTGTGGCAATCTGCGTTGCCATTCCCGCTTGGATGTACTGGATACCCCCAACGCCGATCGAATGGCTGTTGCTGATTGCCATTGGAGTGGTGTCTTACGGTGCACAAATGCTGAACATCTACGCGTACAGTTGGGGCGAAGCCTCGGTGTTGGCGTCACTCGATTACATGCGGCTTTTGTATGCAACATTCTTGGGCTGGATATTCTTTGAAACCGTCCCCGGCCCTTATACATGGATTGGCTCTTTGGTGATCATCGGCGCGTCGCTTTACACTGTTCACCGCGAACATCGGAACAACCGCAATCTATCCCGCTCACCGGACGGTCGTGGATTTACGAATACGTGAGCCTCACTTGCGCATAGCGTGAAACGCATCAACAAGACCTGCTGTTGAACTGTTTCTGCCTGTTGGCTTCTGTTCGCCTTTAACCACTGGCAACAATTCACCGGCCAATTCTTTGCCGAGTTCAACACCCCATTGGTCATACGAATTGATGTTCCAAATCGCGCCCTGAACAAAGACCTTATGTTCATACAAAGCCACCAGTTGGCCCAACACAAACGGGGTCAGTTTTGGATACATGAATGTACAAGTTGGTCGATTGCCGGGAAACACTTTGTGGGGGGCAAGCTTATCAATTGCATCAGCATCTATGCCCTTCGCAGCAAGTTCGCTGCGCACTTGTTCTTCACTTTTCCCAACCATCAAAGCTTCGGTTTGCGCGAAAGCATTTGCGACCAATTTTTGATGATGATCCCCTACGGGTTCTACAGCTTCCGCCGCGATGAGAAAATCTGCGGGAATTATAGAGGTGCCTTGGTGGATCAATTGATAAAACGCATGTTGACCGTTCGTACCCGGCTCGCCCCAAACCACAGGTCCGGTTTCGTGATCAACAGGTTGGCCAGAAACGTCGATGCGTTTGCCATTTGATTCCATATCCAATTGTTGAAGATAAGCGGGAAAGCGGTGCAGATATTGATCGTAGGGCAAAACGGCATGGGTGTCGTAACCACAAGAATTGCGATGCCAAATACCAATCAATGCCATGAGCATTGGCAAGTTTTCATTGTCCGGTGCCGTTTGAAAGTGTTGATCAACGGCGTGTGCGCCGCTCAAAAATTCATCGAAACGTTTTGGGCCAACCGCGATCATCAAGGACAAACCGATAGCCGACCAGATGGAGTAACGCCCACCAACCCAATCCCAAAACCCGAACGCACGATCATCGGCAATTCCAAATGCAGATGTTTTATCGAGCGCGGTTGAAAGCGCAGCAAACTGATTGACAACAGCTTCCTCTCCCAGCGCCTTTACCAACCATTCGCGAGCGGTGTTGGCATTGGTCATGGTTTCTTGGGTCGTGAATGTCTTTGACGCAACAATGAAGAGTGTTGTGGCAGGATCGATCTTTTTCAGAACTTCAAGAATATCCGCACCATCCACATTGGAGACAAAATGCGTTTTGGGCCCATCGTGAAATGGCCCCAAGGCTGCCGTTGCCATAACGGGCCCAAGATCAGACCCGCCAATTCCAATATTTACGATATCAGTGAATTTGCCACCCTGCCCTGCGATCTTTCCGCTGCGCACGGATTCAGCAAACTGAGCCATATTGTTGCGCACGGTCAAAATGTCAGGCATCACGTCTTTGCCATCGATCATTACTGGTTCACCGGACATATTGCGCAGCGCCATGTGCTGCACGGCACGATTTTCAGTGGTGTTAATCGCTTCGCCTGCAAACAAAGCCTCACGTTTTTCTGAAACTTTTGCCTCTCTCGCGAGATCAAAGAGAAGTTCCATTGTTTCAGTCGTCAAATTGCATTTGGAGTAATCAAACAGCAGACCATTGCTGGTGGCTGAAAAGTCATTGAACCGATCAGGGTTGTCATCAAACAACGACTTTGTTTGCCGATCTCTATTGGCGTGGCGGTGTGCCGTTAGTTTTTCAAGTTGAACTTTTGCTTTATCAATCATGAACAGGCCCTCGCCAAATTGTGCGGTTTGCATCAAACGCATTTACCACTTTGCAGGCTTAACGTTTTGGTTTCCATAGTTCTTAGCGGACTGTTCAACCAATTGAACCAGTTTACTCAACAATCTGCACGCTCACACCCATGTATTTGAGGAATAGCCTATGATGCGTAAGCTCAAACTGTTCGCCTCAGATCGAAAAGGTAACGTTGCCATCATAACGGCCACGTCTTTGAGCGTCATGGTTATGTTGGGCGCCGGCGCAACCGACATCGCTCGGGTGAACAAAGTTCGTTCATCCATGCAGACTTCGGCCGATGCAACACTGCTTACTGCCCTCAGACTGAAAAAACCGCGATGGGGAAAGCGTGTGAAATTCGCAAGCCAGTTTTTTAAAGAAAACTTTTCTCATCCAAACATGGTCTCTCATTTAAAAAGTCGCCTGTCAGGCAGGCAAAATAAGGACGGCATGATCTTCAAATTCAAAACCAGTGCGAAGATTACAAAACTTCTGCCAAATGGACTGAGTTTGGTGAATGAAACAATCGAAGTCAGTTCCATGGCGGAAATTTCCAAAAGTACGAATTATGAACCGAGGCTTATTTTGGATCGGAAGGCGAGTTCTGTCAGCCACAGTTCTTCCAGCTTTTGATGACAGCAGATGTGTTTGCGGTCATAATGGCCCAAACAAAACAGTGAACTCACTCAATGCGCACAACGTCTGCTCCCACCATCCGACTGAAAAATTACACCCCTCCTAAATTCACAATTGATGCCGTCGAACTCGACGTGTCTTTCCAACCCGAAAATACGCGGGTGAAATCGCGATTTCTGGTGCAACGTGGCAAATCGACAAAACCCACTGCGCCTTTGGTTTTGGACGGTGACGAACTGAAACTTATTTCGGTTTCCATCAATGGAAAACCATCCGACAGCTACAAAATCAGTGACGAACATCTCACGATTTCAAACCTTCCAAAAGCGAAGAGTTTTTCTGTCGAAATCGAAACTGAGTTGTCACCAGTCACAAATACGAAACTGATGGGGCTGTACCAAAGCAACGGCATTTATTGCACCCAATGTGAAGCGGA
>CALHHQ010000282.1 GCA_938030645.1 uncultured Rhizobiaceae group bacterium | reverse complement strand
ACCACCAGACAGTATCAATTTTGGATAGTCTGCTGCAAGTGAAGCCAGTGCCAATTTTGCGTGAGCTTGAGCGACTTCCTTGGCTTCACCCTCGATATCGGCACCGAGTGTTTCGACCGCATGGCCTTTGGTTCGGCAGTTATCGACAACAGCATTCAACATATCAGAGGGAGTTGAGATCATCGTGAAACGACTGTTCTTAAATGCAGGATCATTCGATTTTGGCGTTTCGGAACTTGGCTCATTTAAATGGCTTGTTGTGAGATCTGAGACATCTATCCCATAGCGTTCAATCAGTTCCTTTGCATCAGCAAGTGTGGTGGGGTCAGGAACTGTGGGGCCTGAAGCGATGGTGCTGGGATCATCGAAGGGCACATCGGAAATCGCCAGAGTTACGATTCTCGCAGGGCTGGCCGCTTGTGCCAAACGTCCGCCTTTAACAGCGGACAAATGTTTGCGCACTGTGTTCATCTCTGCGATGGGCGCGCCACTCATAAGCAAGGCTTTGTTGATCGATTTTTTCTCATCAATTGAAATGCCATCTGCTGGTAAAGCAAGAAGTGCTGACCCACCTCCAGAAACTAAAAACAAAAGAAGATCATCTTCTGTGAGTTGCTCGACCTCGTCCATCATCCGTTGAGCCGCTTCATGACCTCGGTTGTCGGGCACAGGGTGGGCGGCTTCTATCACTTCGATACGATGACACTTCATTCCATGACCATATCTCGTCAGAGCCACACCCGATAAAAGTGCATCCTCTGGCCATGCATTTTCAGCCGCTTGTGCCATGGAGGCAGCGGCCTTTCCCGCCGCAATAATAAGCGTTCGACCTTTTGGTGGGGAAGGTAGATGTTTGGGGAGGCAATTTGCAGGGTTGGACGCTGCGATTGCATCCTCAAACAAACCATTCAGAAACAATCTGATAGCATCTTCACCTTGTGGCATTGATGACATTGAGCGCCCTTCAAAAATGCTGCATGACTTCCAGAACAGTGTTACGGAATGAACTTATGGTCGATCAAGCCCCAACGCCAACTGAACTGCGATTGTCGAAAGACAAACGATTGCTGACAGTTGGTTTCGCCGATGGTAAGCGGTTTGAATTGTCAGCAGAACTGCTGCGCGTAGAATCTCCATCTGCCGAAGTGCAGGGGCATGACCCGAGCCAGAAAAAGATAATTCCTGGCAAACGCAATGTGGAAATTACAAAGATTGAACCGGTGGGCAATTATGCCGTTCGTATCGTGTTTGATGATATGCATGACACTGGAATTTATTCTTGGGATGTGTTGAACAGACTTGGCACGCAAGCTGACAAATTGATGTCGAACTACGAAACGCGGCTGGCAGAAGAAGGTTTATCTCGCGGCTAAATGTGTTTCGCTTGTGGATGCCCAGCTGATGCTATCTTGGCGTTGTCCCTTTGCAGGGCTACACAAAATGACGACACGCTTAAAATTTTGAGAGCACAACCACGTGGCCAAACTGTATTTCAATTATTCTGCGATGAATGCGGGAAAATCCACAGTGCTGCTGCAAGCGTCCCACAACTATCGTGAGCGTGGTATGCGCACCATGTTGCTCACAGCACATCTTGATGATCGCATGGGTGCCGGGAAAATTGGTTCGCGAATTGGACTAGAAGCCGAAGCTGAAACCTTCAAAAATGATGACGATCTTTTCGAGCGTGTGGATGGTGTTCATGGGGAGACGCCGCTTAACTGCGTGCTTGTGGACGAGGCTCAGTTCCTCAGTGAAAAACAGGTTTGGCAGTTGTGTCGCATTGCTGATCGCTTGGGCATTCCCGTCATGTGTTACGGGTTGCGTACGGATTTTCAGGGCAAGCTATTTCCGGGTTCTGCAACCCTTTTGGCATTGGCCGACAACCTGCGTGAAATTCGCACAATTTGTTGGTGCGGACGCAAAGCCACCATGGTGGTCCGTTTGGATGAAGAAGGTCGCGTGTTGGCCGAAGGCGATCAAGTTTCGATTGGTGGTGAGGAAAGCTACGTGTCCCTATGCCGTCGCCATTGGGAAGAGAAAAACGTAGGCCCCAAAAATCAGCTGAAACTGTTTTTGTGATGTAAGTCGCAAACAGAGCACAATGACGCTTTGTATGACGCAAAAAATCATAGGGCAGTTCATCTGACCGGTTGTACCATTTGGGAAAATGACCGGAGGTGTTGGCTATGGGTATCAATGTTGAAGCTTTGAACAGCGTTTTGCAACCTGTGTCGAAAGCCACCGGATTGCCGAATGAGTTTTATATTGATCAGCAGGTCTTTGAGGCTGAGCGAGACACTGTTTTCTTCAAAAACTGGGCGGCCGTTGGCTTTGGGAAAGATGTTCCTGAGGAAGCAGATGCAAACCCGATTACATTTCTGGGAATGCCGCTTTTACTCGTGCGCGGGCGCGATGGCACGGTTCGGGTTTTTCAAAACACGTGCCGTCACAGGGGAATGATCCTCGTTGATGAACCAAAGAAAGTTCGTGGCGTTATTCGCTGTCCTTATCATTCATGGTGCTACGACCTTGATGGCAAGCTGAAGACAACGCCACATGTGGGTGGCCCAGGTAAAAATGTGGATGACAACATTCAGCGTGATGATCTTGGTTTGATCGAAATTCGCAGTTTTGTTTGGCAAGATGTGGTGTTCGTCAATGTGAGTGGTGATGCGCCGCCATTTGAGGACTACGCGTCAGGCGTGATCGAGCGTTGGAAAGAATTTGAACAACCTTGTTATTTCGGCGGTGCAGATTCTGAATTTGATCTGTCGGTGAAATCCAACTGGAAACTGGCCGTCGAAAATTATTCAGAGAGCTATCATTTGCCTTGGATCCATCCTGGATTGAATAGTTATTCAAAACTGGAAGATCACTATCACATCATGGAGAAGGGGCATTTTTCCGGCCAAGGCACAATGGTTTACAATCCAAAGCTGTCTGAGGATCAGTGTTTCTCCAATTTTTCAGGATTGTCCGAAAAATGGAATCAGAATGCTGAATATATCTCATTCTTCCCAAATGTGTTGTTGGGTGTTCATCGTGATCATAGATTCGCAATCATTCTGATTCCTGACAGTTTTGAACAAACCACAGAACGTGTCGCATTGTATTACGCAGACGAGACGATGACTGGCGACGATTTTGCTGAATTACGCTTCAAGAACACAACGCTTTGGAAAGAAATTTTCGAAGAAGATATTTTTGTGGTGGAAGGTATGCAGTCAGGCCGTCACGGCGTCCATTTTGATGGTGGGAAGTTCTCTCCCGCAATGGATGAACCAACATGGTTGTTTCACCATTGGGTTGCCAGTCAAATGGTTGGTGAAGGCCAGCAAACCTAGAGTTGCAATCCGTGTCGCTGGTCGAAAACGCTGAAGAATTGCTGCACAACAGAATATTGGCCGCCCATGAGCACGGGGACGGCCATTTACTGGCGCAATTGTATTTGGATGCTGCAAATCGAATGCGCTCTGACAAAAACAATGAGGCCGTCGCTTTTTTGCTTACGCAGGCCTATGTTTTTGCGTTGGACAGTGGCAGTGATTTAGCTGTTGAACTGCATAAAGAGTTGGTCGAACTCGGCAGTGAGATCTAGCGTATATTAATAAAATTTGAACTTTTGACCCTATTTTTTGTTCACGAGTGTTCACGAAATATGCGCTGAACTGCCCAACGTTAACGTCATACTAACCATAACATCTGCATATTTGGAGATTGTACGGCAGAAGTGCGTCCGAAAACGAGGCGCTTCTGCTGGCCACTTAGGGGCAGTTGTTTAGGGTTTTTGGGTTTATGGCAGGTTCGTTCAAGTCGATTTTCAGACAACGTAAAGTGGAAGTTCTTGAGCCACCCGCGAGAGAAAAACCGCTTATGCGTATCCTTGAACCTCGCGTTCTTTTGGATGCGGCTGCTGTGGAAACGGCGGTTGATGTGGCTGGCCAAGCTGTTCACCAACAATTTGCCGATGAATATGCCGAAAACTCAGAGGCCGCTCAGCCAGACGGTCAGGACCCGTCTGAAGCGGGTTCTACAGAAGATCATGCTGCTTTTGAAAACGCTTCAGAAAGTGAAGGCTTTTCGACAGCTCGCAGAACCGATCGCGAGATTGTATTCATTGATGCAGGTGTTGAAGACAGCGACAGTTTGATCGCTTCACTTGAGCCGGGTGTTACGGTTCATGTGTTGGATAGCCAGATTGATGGTGTCGCACAGATGGCAGCAATTCTTTCTGAATCTGGCGGGTATGATGCGGTTCATATATTTTCGCATGGAGAATCTGGCGTTCTGCAATTGGGCAATACTGTGCTCGATTCAAACTCGATTTCTGGAAAACATGCTGATGCATTGCAACAAATTGGTGAAGCGCTGAGTGAAAATGGGGACATCCTCATTTACGGTTGTGACTTTGGCAAAGGCGAAACCGGACAATCTGCAGCGCAGCAACTGGCGGCTGCGACTGGTGCCGATGTGGCGGCGTCTGATGACCTCACAGGTTCGGAATCTCTGGCTGGTGACTGGGACCTCGAAGTTCAGGTTGGTCAACTTGAACGCCAGGCTTACTCTTTGCCAAAATTTGCAAGTGTGTTGGAAGGTATTGAGCTTGGTGCTGTTGGCGAACCTGTCACCGGTCACCTCACGAATGGTATTGTTGGCACACCTGGCACGTTTGCAACTTGGGCCAATGCTGCCACGTTTGATCCGGGTGATGGCAGCGGCATACAAACCTATGACGTGCGCGCAATTGTTGCGGGCCTGACCGAAAACACATCTGCAACCTTTGAAACGGTTGCCGCGGGCGATGGGTCTTTAGATGATTTTCGTGTGGTAATCACCAATGCGAATGCGTCCACTGGCATGATTGCTGGTCAAAACGTTCTGGAAGAAGGATCTGTCAGCATAATCTGGGAGGTTCTGCAGGCCGGAACGGATCTGGCAGCCCCATCCAACATCATAAATATTGTGTTGAGTGATTTAGATGGATTGGCCGGCACGCCTGACACTCAAGATTCTATCAGCATTCGGACTGACGAACTTTATTCTACAACCGTTGAAGCCGGTACAACGCTCGTAGACAGCTATGAAGACAGCTTCATTTCTTATTCAGGTACGGCGCAAGTTAACAACACGTCGAACGCACAAGTGGGCGCTAACTGGGCCAACTCCAATCAGTTTTCTGTTGTTTACACCACTTACACTCAAACGCAGTCCTTCGATTTGGACGGTGACGGCGGCAAAACGTTTACCAATGCTGTTGAAGTGCCAACACAATCTATAGATCTGAATGGACCCAGTTCCGCAGGCAATGATTTTTCGACGTTCTATATCAACAATGCAGACAGCAGTTCTGATGAAGATGTTCCAACTGCACTTGTAGATGTGGACATGGAGCTGTTCGATTTGGACAGCACCAATCTACAGTCTGCGACAATGGTTTTGACCAACGCGCAGGTGGGTGACGAATTGCGGTTTGACCCGTTGTTGCTTGATGTTCTGGGCATCGTGGCAACCTTGACAGACACACGCAGCACCGACGGAATGCTGACATTGCAATTGGACGCCGTTGCAGGGTTTGCGACCGTTTCAAACTTTGAAACGGCTATCAAATCGATCCGTTTTGCCAACGACAATCCAGATGGAGCATTGAATACCGGTATCGTGCGTTTGGTGGAATTTGAGGTGACTGATGGTCGTGTCACGACTTCAGGTGTCACGACATCTGTGCAAATTGCGGCCGCTGGTTTGGCGCCCGTCGCTGGCGCAAATGTTTACGTGACTAACGAAGATTCAATGATTGTTGTTGATGCGGCATCAGGATTGATTTCGGATGACAAAAGCCCAGTGGGCAATGCACTGACAGTGACGGGTGGCATGGTTCCCGGAGGCGCGGCAATTTCGGTTGGGGTTGCAACTGCATTGCCTAGCGGTGCGTTGATAACTCTCAACAGCGACGGCAGTTTTACATATGTGCCACCAAGCAATTACAGCGGCAACGAGACAATATCATATTTTGTCACTGATGGGGCGTTTACGAGCCAGAGTTGGGTTAACATCGATGTGCAACCCGTCATCGATGCCGTTGTGCTCGATATTGATCAACCAGATCCAGTGTCTGATGAAGATGATGCAACTGAAGTGTTTAGCATCGCCGTCAGTTCGGCTGATGCGGGCGAAACGCAAGAGGTCTATGCCGAAGATATCCCATTTGGTGTGATTATTACCGATGGTGTTAATACTTTCACCGCAGACGATGACGTTGATTTTGTAGACATCACCAATTGGGATCGCACAAATCTACGCGTGCTTCCTATTCAGAACTCAGATGTCGACGTTGATATTACAATTGTCACTGCAAACTATGAAGTTGATGGTTCTTTCAGTTTTTCTGCTCAGGTGATGACTTTTGAAATTGATGCCGTGGCCGATGTTCCAACGTTGCAAGTGGAACAGGCTGTTGGGGCAATTGATGATGATGTCCCGATGGATGGCGTGATCCTTCCGCAGCTTTTTGACACCGATTTCTCTGAACGCCTGACAGACATTACGATTTCGAATATTCCTGCTGGTGGCACATTCTTTGTTGCTGGGGTGGAGCAAACTGTTGTCGGTGGAACGGTCGTTGTACAGCGTACTGATCTGTTCGATCTTGTGTTCAGACCGCCTGCAACGGGCAATCCCGAAATCTACGACATGCTGGTCACACTGACGGCTGAAGAGACAAATGCTGAAAATGGTGTTTCTCAGTTGGCTGCAACAACTGCTCCAGTGGTGTTGCGGGTCAATCTAAATGACAGCGATGATCCCGTTATTGCGGCTGACGATACAGCGACAACATTTGCCGGTGAAACCATCCAAATTGATGTTTTGAGCAATGACTTCGTTCCAGATGGGAATCCATCCGTTCTGGAGATCAATGGAGAAGCTATTGATTTTGTGACTGAAATAGCTCTGCCGGGCGGTGAAGGAACTGTGCGTCTAAACATCAGTGGCGATTTGTTGTTCACGGCATCAACCAACTTTGCTGGGGAAGTGAGTTTCGAGTACACGCTGCGCGACGGTGATGGCAGTACGGATGTTGGGCTTGTAACTGTTTCAGTGGAACCACGTTGGACAATTTCTGCAGACCCGACTGCCGTTGAAGGTGGAAACGCTCGTTTCAC
>CALHHQ010000281.1 GCA_938030645.1 uncultured Rhizobiaceae group bacterium | reverse complement strand
AGAACGGCCTTTATGTTGTCTTCCACTGAAAGGCCGCGAAATATCGAGGCTTCTTGGGGCAGGTAGCCAATGCCAAGGCGTGCGCGACGATACATGGGCATGGCGGTCACGTCGTGTCCGTCCAGTTCGATCATCCCAGCATCGGGCTTAACCAAACCTGTGATCATGTAGAAGCACGTGGTTTTGCCTGCACCATTGGGACCAAGAAGCCCGACGGATTCTCCACGCCTCACACCCAAACTCGCGCCATTCACCACGGTGCGCTTGTTGTAGGTTTTCATCAATCCACGAGCCAGCAACACGCCTTCGCGGGAATTGGGTTGCGTTACACTGTCAGTTGCGTTCGCGGAAACTGAAGGAGTAGCAGGCGACTGCTTCTCGTGAGAGGCAGTCTCAGATTTTTTGCGAAGGGACGGAATCTTCATAAAGAGATCAGTTTTTCTTCTGGCTTCCAGGTGTGAAGACAGTGGTCACACGGCCTTTTTTCTTCGAACAGGCTTTGATTTTCGCCAAATTCGTTTTCAGGTTTGCTTCCAAACGACAGCCTTTTGCAATGTTCTTGCCTTGGCTGACCACGACGCGGCCTTCCAAAATGATGTCTTCGCTTTTGACATAAAAGACACCTTTATCAGCTTGAGCTGTATTGCCTTTGGACGTGGCAACCAATCCGCCGCTCAAGTTCAATTGTTTAATGTCACCCTGACCACCATCACCGTTTTTGTCGTAAATCACGTCGAGACGACTGGTGGTGATGAGACTTGCACCCTGCCGAATTTTCACATTGCCTTTGTAAATAGCCGTTGATTTTGCATCGATCACTTCTAACTCATCGGCTTCGATTTGTATGGGGTCTTTGCTGTTTTGTTTGAAGCCATTGAAAGCACCGCCTGAAACTTGCGCTTGGGCAAAGCTGGTGAACATGGCCAACATCAAGAAGGCAGCAGTGCCTTTTAAAAACGATCTAACAAACGCATGCATTAGGCTAATTTCCTTCAGATGGTGAAACTTGGTCGGGTGTTGGTTTGGCACCACGTGAAATGGGTTTGCGGATAGTCATCCGCACACGGTTCTTAAACACGATCCGTGCTCCGTTGTCTTCAACAGTTACAGAATCTGCAGTTAAGTCAGTGTCTTTTGACGTGACAAACACAGGTTTGGAGCTCTCCATGGACCCGGTCTTCATATCAATATTGGCTTCTTCCAATTTGATATCCATGCCGCGCGCGCCCTTTATGACAACGTTGTTTGTCAAGACCAGTTTTTCTGTATCGCTGTTGTATATGCCGTTGTCGGCGGTCACGTCTGCCATGTTCTTGGCGTCCATTGGCACCAAAGCATCAATCGCTTCCAGCAATATGACACCAGGCTTGTTCAAATCTTGGATTGCGCGGGTTGCCGTCACATCATAGGCGCGGTTGTTCTTGTCGAACCCAGCCATTTTGGGCTGCTTCATGACAAGTTTCCCATCTTCTAGTGAAGACCCGCTGATTTCGACTTCCACGTTGGGTACAAAAGACACCATGGCCGATGCGCCAAAGCCCACAACCAGCGCAATGGCCGAGAGTGGAAGTATTTTCTTCAGCTTGGAAACACGGCTGGAGTGTTTTTGTGCGTTTTGAAAATCCTTTTGAGATCTTTGGTTGGCGAATTTAGGTGTCTCAGTTTGCGAGGCTGGTTCGTCGGCAGCAGTGGCGACGGTTTCTTGTTGCGGAGAGGGGCGAATGTCCAAAGCAGGCGCGTTTGCAAATTTTGCCGTCATGCCATGCCTTTCTCTACAACCACCTGAAACCCTCAGCACACTCACACATATAATGCGGAGATTTTAGGGCCACGTCTGCTGAACCTATCAAAAAGTCCGTTAAGAATGGGCGAAAATATCAGTCTCTTCCCAGCCAGCCAAATCTAACAAGCACCGATGGGGTAAGAATTGGAAGCAAGACTGCGCCAGTTCCATGCGTTCTTCACGGGCCAAACGCTTGTTCAGTTCTTCAACTAGCCTGTGCAGGTACAACACATCTGATGCTGCATATTCCTGTTGAGCTTTTGACAATTCTTCCGCAGCCCAGTCGGACGATTGTTGTTGTTTGGACAAATCAACGCCAATCAGTTCTCTGGTTAAGTCCTTCAAACCGTGACGGTCAGTATAGGTGCGTGTCAGTTTTGAAGCGATCTTCGTGCAATATACATTGTCGCACAGTGCACCAAATGCGTTGTACAAAACGGCAATATCAAAACGCCCGAAGTGGAAAATCTTCGTCACATCATTGTCGCGTAAAAGCTTCTCGATATTGGGCGCAGATGTTTGGCCTTTCGCGATTTGCACCACATCGGCGCTGCCATCCCCCGGCGAAAGCTGCACGACGCAAAGGCGGTCACGGTGAGGATTAAGCCCCAGAGTTTCCGTGTCGATTGCGACTGAGTCAGCATAATTTGCCAAGTCCGGCAGATCGCCTTTGTGCATACGAATGGTCAAAACAATAATCCCAATGATGTGTTCGCCCCTTCATGCCAAAGCAGGCGCAAAATGCAAGGATTTTGAATGCGAGATGAGCATGCCGAACTTTAACGGCATTGCTTTTTAGCCCAAGGCTAATGATCAATTTAATTGAACGGCGTGTAAACTTAACAATCAAAGAAGTGTGGGAAGACTAATTTCGATCTCATCAGGAACAAAATTTGCAAGGCTCGAAGAAAATTGATGAAGTCGTATGGTGCCAGAAGAAGACCCATTTTTTATGATTAATCAATTGATTTAAAAATGATAAATTTGTCAGATTTTTTGCTAATACCCAATTTGATACCCAGTTAGCTCTAAATGTCTCGACAATAAAAACTGATGGTTCTTTGCTTCAAACAGCTTTGAACGGAATGTG
>CALHHQ010000280.1 GCA_938030645.1 uncultured Rhizobiaceae group bacterium | reverse complement strand
CAAAATGCTGCAATTGCCTTCATTCTTGTTGGAACGGGACATGGAACGCATCAGCGCAGCTGAATGGGGCGACATTGAAAGTGGCTTTGCGCTGACAAGTTTCTTTCTCAATCGTCACGTATATGAAGCGCGCGGGATCGATGTGCCCGTGGAACGCAACAGTCTGGTTCGTGCGCTTGGAAAACTATTGAAGGGGAGTGACGGAAATGTCTGAAGTTGAGTATTTGGATGGGCAACCGTTGCCTCAAGGCTTCGGTGTGGCTGAAATGGCGGATTTGGTGAACATTTCCGGTCTTGAATATCTGCAAGGTATTGTGGATGGAAAATTTCCGTCGCCAACCATCAGTCGCGCTCTGAATTTTCGTATATCCGAGGTGAAACACGGTGAAGTGACGTTCACTGGCATTCCCTCACAAGACTACATGAACCCCATTGGAACCGTTCACGGTGGTTATGCGGCAACATTGTTGGATTCCGCCTTGGCTTGCGCGGTTCACAGCATTTGTCCAATTGGTCATGCCAGCACGACCGTTGAATTGAAGATCAACTATGTGCGTCCGATTATGCCTGATACAGGTCGATTGTTTGCCCGTGGCATTGTTATTCACCCTGGTCGCCAACTGGCAACGTCAGAGGCCAAGTTGACGGATGAAAACGGCAAGCTCTTCGCCCATGGCACACAAACGTGTTCAGTGTTTAAAATTCCAGTTTAGGCTGCAACTGCAGTGCGTTCCACAGGTGCTTCTTTGATGGGCCAATGAACCAGCGCGGCAAACAGGCCGAGTGCTACGCCAAGCCACCACACCACATCATAACTGCCCGACGTGTCGCGCAGATACCCGCCGAAATAAACGCCCAAGAATGACCCGATCTGATGTGAGAAGAACACCACCCCACCCAACATTCCCAAATGTCTCGTGCCAAACATGATCGCCACCAAAGCGTTGGTTGGTGCAACGGTGGAAAGCCAGAGCAATCCCATAACGATGGCGAAAATCACAACGCTGGTTGGCGTTTGGGGCAGAAGTAAAAAGATCGTCACCGCCATCGAACGCCCTATGTAAATGAGCGAAAGAAAATAGGGTTTGGAATAGCGTTGACCGATAATTCCAGACGCGAGCGAACCAAACACGTTGAACAAGCCAATCAACGCAATCGCCCAAACCGCATAGATTGGAGCGATGCCAATGTCGGCAATATATTTCGGAAAATGCGCTGTGATAAATGCGACTTGAAATCCGCATACAAAGAACCCTGAAATCAACAACAGGTAAGACTTGTGCGACATCGCTTCTTTGAGTGCCTCAGCGATGGTTTGATTGATGTTTTCCTGCGGAATTTTGGAGTCTTTCGAACTGCCAAACAGCGGAATTGCCAAGAGGGGAATCAGCAACATCATGGCAGACAAAACTACCAGAGCGTTCGACCAGCCAAAGTTCGCGATCAAACCCGCTGAAAGTGGCGAGAACAAAAACATGCCCGCAGAACCAGCCGCGGTGCCCATGCCGAACACAAACGATCTTTGTTCGGGCGCAACATTGCGGGCAAACACTGATAGAATGATCCCAAATGACCCGGCGGCCACACCCAAACCAACCAAAACACCACCGCCAATATGCAGCCAAATCGGTGCATCGGCAGTGGCCATGATATACAAACCAATGGCGTAGATAATGCCGCCAACGGCAAGCGAGCGATATGCTCCATAACGGTCCGCCAAAGCGCCAAATACAGGTTGGCCAAGTCCCCAAGCCAGGTTTTGAATAGCGATTGCCAGCCCGAATGTTGTGCTGCCCCAACCTTTGTCTTGCAAAATGGGTTCTTGAAAAAAACCCATGGCTGAACGTGGGCCGAACGCCAGCAACGCAATAGTACAACCACAGGTGATAATCAGCCAAACCGGCGGTTTCCAACCTATGCCGTCAGCTTCTGTTGTGTTCTGGTTCATCAGGCAAGTTCTCAAACATCAGTTGATTGCAAACTAATCTGAATTTGCGGGCTGTGCGAATGAAAGTTTTTGATTACAACCATCAAAGAATTTTCGGTGAAGGAACCATTCCCCATGAACAAATCTGAAATGGCCGCGCAAATCGTAGCAGCGCGTAAATCTGGCGAACAAACCATGATGGCTTGGCCTGACCCTGCGCCAACACGCGATGATGCGATGGACATTCAAGCGGAAGCGTTTGCGCAACTGGCGTCTCCAAGCGTTGGTTGGAAAGTGGGTGCAACCAACGAAGCTGCGCAAAAAGGATTTGGTATCGACAGCCCGTTTTATGGTCCCATGGCAAAATTGGGCGTGATGAATTCTGGTGGTGATTTGAACAAAACTGCCTGTGTTGGTGCTGTTGAGCCAGAATATGCGTTCAAAATGGCGAAAGACTTTCCCGCAGATGGTGAGGCCATCAATGTCGAAAATGCCAAGGCTGCCGTTGAAACAGTGCATCTGGCAATTGAAGTCATTGGTCGTTGCATCGGCAACCCTGACTATGCAAACGGTGTGGGCGTGACGATGGATTTTGGCGGCAATGCTGCGTTTGTTGTTGGCCCGGAAGTGATCGATTGGGTCAATCAGGATCTCGCGAACACAGTTGTAAATGCCATGGTGGATGGCGAGACGGTTCAAACCGGCAATGGTCAGCCTGTCATGGGTGATCCAATCAATTCCATCGTCTGGTTGGCTGAGCAACTTAGTGCCAAAGGCCAGCGCATTGAGGCAGGGCAGTGGGTTTCAACGGGGACGTGCACAGCAGCAGTTCCCGGAGTTGCTGGCAAAACCGTATCTGCAAAGTTCGGCGATTTCGGTGAAGTGAGTGTAAACTTCGCTTAACGCACGCAAATAATTCTTGTTGGAAATTCAATCCAATAGAGTTGCGAACGACCGTTCTCTCACGTATTAAGCGGCAGGTCCGATGTGTGTCGGACTTGTTTTATGAAAGAGTTATACTCATATTGAGTATATGCAATAACATCCACCGATGGATGTTGATGGAGAATTGACTATGGTTGCGACCAATCAGGCCACAAATGCGAACACAAACGCACAAGGCGACATCACTCTTTCAGGTGGCAAAAGCTTCAAACGTTTGGAACGACCTTCTTTGGAATACACACCAGAGGTCGCGGAAGCGACCGCGCCACTTTATGAGAAGGTAAAACATCACATTCCTGAAATTGAATGGCCTGTGCACGCGCCATATGTCTATGCGATCAACAAGCTGAAAAAAG
>CALHHQ010000279.1 GCA_938030645.1 uncultured Rhizobiaceae group bacterium | reverse complement strand
ACTTTGTCATCTCTTGACGAAACATGGCGGTGTGAAATCAGAGTTCACCGTTTACGAAGCTGCGCCCGGAAGTTTTTATCTGGTTTCTGCAGGCGCTTACATGACCCATGACCATGACGTTTTGTATCGTCATTTGCCTGAGGATGGGTCTGTTACGCTTACGCCAATCACTGAAAAGCAAGGTGTATTGGTTCTGGCAGGCCCGAACAGTCGAAAAGTTCTTGAAAAACTGACCCGTGAAAAACTGGACAATGCAAACTTCCCTTGGCTGACAGGCAAGAAAATTTCTGTTGGCACCGCAACGGCCCATGCTTTGCGCGTGAATTTCGTTGGTGAGCTTGGTTGGGAACTTCATCACCCCATGGAAACTCAAAATGCAGTTTGGGATGCTGTGATGGAAGCTGGTGCTGAGTTTGACATCAAGCCGTTTGGCATTCGCGCAATGACAGCCATGGCAATAGAGAAGTCGTATCGTCTTATTCCGCGTGAACTCTCTATTGAATATTCAGCTTATGAATCTGCCTTAGATCGCTTCATTAAATTGGACAAAGAGTTTGTGGGCAAAGAAGCCTTGGTGAAACGTCATGAAGCAGGGGACAATTGGAAGTTTGTCACGCTTGAAGTTCATGGCGTGACAGATGCAGATGCGCGTGGCTCGGAAGCCATTTACAAAAATGGAGAATTGATTGGTCGCGCCACCCATGGCGGGTTTGGATATCGAATTGGCAAGAGTATTGCGCTCGCGATGGTCAAGCCGGGCAACGAGGCGGTTGGCAACAAATTGCAGATCAAGATTTTAGGCAAAATGTTTGAGGCTTCAGTGATTGAAGAAAGCCCGTTTGATCCGACAAACGAGCGATTGCGGGCGGATGCCTAAAGCGGTCCTTAATCAGCGTAATTAACGCTTTGCTAACGCTGGGGAATGTATTTTTCACCGAATCTGCAACTGTCGCTGCATCGGTGAGGGAATTGAATGTCTGATACTGTGGTGGAAGCGAAGGGGAAATCTTCGCTGCGGTCGTTTTTCATCGACATGGTTGCAGATCCTGCGGAACAGCTGTCAACAGATTCGAAAATGGCAGATGAATTGCGCGGTCGTCAGATCGCTGCAGTTCGCAAAACGACGCCGCTTATGATGTTGGTCAATACAATCAACATCTCAGTCACTGGATATGCTCTGTATTCACCTGAAAATTTATTAGTCCTCGCATCCTGGATGGCAGCGGGCTTTTTGATTGTTTTCATGGGGATGATGAGTGTTGGGTTTCGATTTCGTGTCAAAGGCCAAGCTCGACCAAAGAAGTCCACCAATCGTGTTGTGACCAACATTATTGTATTGGCGGGACTTTGGGGCGCATTACCTATCCTGTTTATTCCCGGCTCTTCACTGGAACAAAAGGTTTTCATCACTTGTATGTGTGGTGGCATGATGGGGGGCGGCACATTTGGACTGGCGATGATCCCTCGCGCAGCGACCGCATTTTGTGTGATTGTTGCGACAGGAACAGCCATTGCTTTTTCCACTATTATCGATCCGATTATCGCTGCTTGTTTAGTGATGCTGCTGACTTACGGTATCGCGATTTGCACTATGGCTGCTGACTATGGTCGCAACTTGGTTGCTCAACACATCTCCCAAATTGAATTGGCCAAGCAGCAAGCCACGATTGGAATGCTGCTGAAGGACTTTGAGTACGCGTCCAGCGATTGGATGTGGCATACTGATAAAGAAGGTAAAATCACAATGCCTTCTGAACGGTTTTGCGAAAACCTCGGTCTTTCGGAAGATGAATTGGTGGGCATTGAGTTCGCGAATTTTGTCTCTTTGCCACAAGCCAAAGAGTCTTCTGACTTAAAGAACAAACCTCTTCGCCAGCGCTTGGGAATGGGAATCATTTTCCGCGATCACACGGTGCAAATCGATACCAAACAAGGTGCTCGTTGGTGGAACCTGATGGGAAAACCGATATTTGACGATGATGGCGTGTTCGCTGGTTTCAATGGAACCGCGTCTGATATTACGGAATGGAAGTTTGCTCAAGATAAGCTGAACAATTTGGCCCGTTTCGACCAAGTTACCAATTTGCCAAACAGAAACAGTTTTTCTGAAGAGCTCTCCACAACGTGTGAGGCTTATAACTCGGTGGCGCAATCTGGCATTGTTGAAGACGGACAACCGTTTGGTGTCATGTATATTGATTTGGATAATTTCAAAGCGCTTAACGACAATTTGGGCCACAGTTCCGGTGATATGTTGCTGCGCGAGGTTGCCAGTCGACTTCAGGGTATTGTGAATGACAAGGACGTTGTTGCGCGTTTTGGCGGTGATGAGTTTGCCATCCTTCATCGCTCTGGAAAATCGGAAGCGGACTCAAGGATGCTTGCCGACCAAGTGCTGAATGATTTGTCACGACCTTTCAACATTCAAGGGCATACGGTTAGCATTGGAGCTTGTATCGGCTTAGCTATGGCAACAACGCGCCCCACTTCTGGTGACGACGTTATCCGAAACGCTGATTTGGCACTTTATCGTGCCAAGGGGCAGGGCGGGAACACGCTGCAAATGTTCATGCCTGGTATGGACAAAGCCATGCGGAAGCGTCGTGAATTGGAAATCGATCTTCGTCACGCTGTTCGCAACAGAGAATTTGTCTTGCACTATCAAGCGCTGGCCAGCACCGCGACTGGAGAGGCCAATACATATGAAGCCTTGATCCGTTGGGACCATCCCAAACACGGATTGATGCAGCCTGATGCGTTTATTCCACTGGCTGAAGAAACGGGCTTAATCAAT
>CALHHQ010000278.1 GCA_938030645.1 uncultured Rhizobiaceae group bacterium | reverse complement strand
ATCAGATTGCGCAGTTGTCTTCGCAATGATGCTTTGCAGCAAAGCAACCAATTCACGGCGAGCAAAGGCGATTGCAACTCCAGTTTCTGCTAGTTGGGCTTCAATCCCATCCATCCAGCTGTTATTTGCGCCATCACTTTCCAGCAGCTTGTTGCGGCTGCGCATGGCACGTTCAAAATTGGAAACTCGTCGGCCATGGGTCGGATCAATTGCCAGCACCATGCGGTCTAAAAAGCGTCGTCTGTCGGAGGCAGGACCAGTGAAAAGTCCATCCATACTCGGTGTCAGCCAAACAATACGAGAATGCTCCAACAAGCTTTCCGCAGACTTTGCAGATGCGCCGTTGAAGTGCACTTTGCGTTGAGTGTCAATTCCTGTGGCATTGGCGGCAATTCCGGTGCCAATATTGACCGGGCCCTCGGCACCTTGCATGGCCGCAAAAACCGTCCAAGTGCCTGCCTGCGGATCATCTTCACTTAGCGCTTGGGAAACACGGTCATAGGCAGTTCGCCGCAAACCGCGACCGGGCGACAGAAATGAGATGGCTTCAAGCAGGTTGGTTTTGCCCGCACCATTCTCACCTGTCAGCACAACATGCCTTTGATCGAGTTTAAGGCTTAAGCCGCTATAGTTTCGAAAATGCGTCAGCTTAAGTTGTTCAAGCCAAATGCGGGTAGCCGACCGGGTGTCTGTCACGTTGCAACAGCAGCGTTACACGCGCATTGGCATGAGAACATACAAAGCACCAGCTTGGGTTTTTTCGCGGATAAGTGTTGGTGCACCCGGGTCCGCCAGCATGAACGTGGCTTCATCAGCTGTCAGCTGGTTTGTGATGTCGAGCAGATATTTTGAGTTGAACCCAATATCGAGCGGCTCAGCGGTGTAACCCACTGCGATCTCTTCTTCGGCAGAACCGGAATCAGGATTGTTCACGCTCAACACCAATTGACCATCGGACAAAGACAGTTTTACAGCGCGTCCGCGGTCGGACGCGATGGTTGAAACACGATCCACCGCTGATGCGAATGTAGCGCGATCCAGAACCAGTTCTTTGTCATTACCAGCTGGAATAACTCTGTTATAATCGGGGAATGTTCCGTCGATCAGTTTGGAAGTCAATATGACATTTCCAACTGTGAAACGGATTTTGGTGTCTGAAAGTTCCACGGTGACAGATGCATCAGGATCATCGAGCAATTTTTGAACTTCACCAACAGCTTTGCGCGGCACAATGATTCCAGGCATCCCTTCGCACCCGTCAGGAGCAGCTGTTTGAGCCTGCGCAAGGCGGTGTCCGTCTGTGGCTACAGCACGAAGCATCATGTTGCCTTCGTCTTCAACGCAATGGAAATAGATGCCGTTCAAATAGTAGCGCGTCTCTTCCGTCGAAATCGCAAACTGAGTGCGATCAATCAGTGTTTTAAAGTCAGAACATCCCATACGAAACGTATGGCTGAATTCAGCTGCAGTGAGATCTGGAAAATCAGACTCTGGCAGCATTTGAAGACGAAACTGAGAGCGTCCTGCCATCAGGCTCAACCCATTATCTTCAGAAATGCTCAACATCACCTCAGAACCGTCGGGTAATTTGCGAACGATATCGTACAGCATATGTGCAGGCACCGTTGTGGCGCCAGATTGTTCAACAGCCGCAGGCGATGTTTCTGTAACTTCCAGATCCAAATCTGTTGCCTTCAACGTCAGTTGGCCATTGTCAGCCTTGAGCAAAACATTCGATAGAATTGGAATGGTATTGCGACGCTCAACAACACGTTGAACGTGGTTGAGTGATTTCAATAGGTTTGAACGCTCAAGAGTAACCCGCATAGTTGTGCAACCCGACTTGGCAAGCCCACCGTAGGAAGAGAAGAGGTGGTGATATTGGTGATGCGCCTCTCAATAAGAAGAATCGATGAGGGGCGTTTGACTGACAGTTAAAATGGTACAACCCAGCGCTGCTTTCAAGTCCATGCGCCGGGTGATCCCAAGTTATTAAAGCCGCAATTTACTGGCCCATTTCATGGATCAACCGCTTCAACAGTTCCAACTCTTGTGCCAGTTTCTCATCCTCGTTCAACATGGCCTCAATTTTACGAACCGCATGGAGAACCGTTGTGTGGTCTCGCCCACCAAAACGGCGGCCAATCTCAGGCAGTGAACGAGGTGTCAGGATTTTGGAGAGATACATGGCGATCTGCCGGGGGCGCACAATGACACGGGTTCGACGGTTCGAAAGCAAATCATTGCGCGAAACATTGTAGTGACGTGCAACAACTTTTTGAATGTCTTCGATGCGCACACGGCGTTGTTCGCCAGACTGAACCAAATGCCCCAGCATCCGATCAATAGCCTCAATTTCAACCGGGCCTTCTGAGAACCTATGCTGGATAAGCAATTGGTTGAAGGCGCCTTCCAAGTCGCGCCCCGAAGAAGCAACTTTTCCAGCCACAAATTCAAGGATGTCGGTTGGAATATCGAGATTTGGATCATCCTTTTGAGCATCACGATAGCGAAGGTCCAGCATCGTGTGGCGCATTTCGAGATCAGGTGCTTTCACCTCCAGTGCCACGCCACCCTTGAGGCGTGAGCGCACACGATCATCAAGGGATTCCAGTTCGGAAGGTGGACGATCAGCTGCCACCACAACTTGTTTGGCGCTGTCGATCAGTGCGTTTAATAGGTGGCAGAACTCTTGCTGGATAGATTTGCCTTGCAAAAACTGCATGTCGTCAATGAGCAGAAGGTCAATGTCTCGTAGAGATTCTTTGAACGACAGGGCTGACTGATCGCGGATGGCGGATGCAAAGCGCCACATAAAATATTCAGCAGTGAGATAAAGTATTTTCATGCCGCTGTTGCGCGCATTTGCGGCCCAGGCAATTGCTTGCAAAAGGTGCGTTTTACCCAATCCCACATTGGCGTGGATGAAAAGAGGGTTGAAACGAGCTGCCGCTCCATCAGCTTCGGCAACAGAACGTGCCGCAGCACATGCCATGCGGTTTGATTTGCCTTCGACGAATGTTGAGAAGGTGAAGGTTGGGTCCAGTGGTGAACCTGTAAAACCCACAGGTGTGTCAGATTTATTCCGCATCGCATTGGATGAGGAGCTTGCTGCAAAGCGGTTGCTGTTTCCGACCTTGCCAATGGGCGAAACAAGCGCATTGTCGAAACTGTTGCCAACAGAAGTGAGCCGTCCTGCTGGCGAAGCGGCGCTAGCATCAGCTTGACCTGCTGGACGAGCAGGTTGCGCTTCTCCGTTTTCAGCATTGGCTGAACGAACAGCACTTCTAATCACCACATCAATGCGCAGCAAATCTTCAATCTGGTCCTGCCATAGTTCAAGCAAAACGGCTTTGTAATGGGTGCGGATCCAACTTTTCAAAAATGTGGTTGGCACAGACAGTGTGAGTTGGCTTTTGGAGACCATTTCCAAACGACATCTGCCAAACCAACTGGCAAAGGCTTCATTGCCCAAACGGGCTTTTAACTGGGCTTGAACCCGATCCCATTTCTGAGCATCTTTTGCCGAAACAGTTGGTCCAACCTGTTTGTTCTGACTGGTAAGCCCTGTTGATTTGTTCCCCATCGCATCTTTGACAGGTGTCTTAGAAGCGCCAGAAGGTTTGTTGCTAGACAATCCAGATTTAGCATGACCGCCTTGTCTGGCTTGGGTTGAAGATCTTTGAGTGTTTGCACCGCTCGTGTTCATAATTATCCGCCGTCGTTCTGTAAGAGTTTGGCAAGCTGTTTTGAGCTCCCAATTTATGTGTGCAGCCAGTCTGTTGGAAACAGAGAAACCACAATTTTTGGCGGCGGTGTTATTCGTGCAAATCCACAGAAGAGCGCGTCAAAAGCGTCCGAAGACATTTGTTGGTTGCTTGGACAATGATGTCACCTTTGATCACGATAAACACTCCTGTTCTCGGCTTTCTTTGAAGCCTTGTTTTCTCTTAAGCAGCTCAATGAGCTGCGATTAATGTGAACCAATTATGGTTCGTATTCCTAACCTTGCTGCCAAGGTAATTTATGGGCTTTCCAGCCATTGGCATTTCCTCGGTGACCGTCACTGTCGAGATCACCTTCAAAGCCGTGTGTGATATTATAGCTGTTCTTGTAACCGCGTTCCCACATGGTCTTTGCAGCAGCAAGGCTGCGAACACCGGAGCGGCACAAAAAGCAGAGCTTCGCGTCTTCGCCCAATTGATTGTCGTTGAGTGTGGCCACCAACTTATCTGCAAATTCAGGATCGACAGACATGTTTGGGAAAACTTGCCATTGTTGACCAATCACAGAGTTCATCGATTTCGGCAAAGCTGGAACACCTACATAAGCCCACTCGGCGTTTGTGCGCACATCGATGAGAACCGTTTCACGGGACTGCGAAAGCAGTTCCCAGCATTCTGCAACCGTTATTTCACCACCGTAGCTCAAGACACACCCCTAGTGTTTCCGCACAATCCAATCGCGCAGACCAAATAACAAACATTCCGTAATCCCCCCAAGCATTTTCCAGAAATAGGAAATGCTTAGCGAAGCCAGAACAAAGACAAAAAATGCACAATTAGCAGTGTTTTGAAGCAAATTTTGCTTCTTCACAAAACACCTCAGTCCAATCGTCTGGGCACATTCTAATTCCGTCTCAACGGCTCTTGAAGGCAACATACACATGGGGTTTGGGAGCGACAAGACGACTCTTCAATGAATCTTAAAGAACGTAGAAAAATGGCCCCAAACAGGCAAAAAATCGAAAAAAATGACTCGAAAAAAAATGCTTACGAATCAACACGAATCACAGTTTGTTCGCCTGCAAATTGCGCAAATAACTTGGGTTGAAAAATTTAATCGCTCGGAAGCCTCTTGACTCTAAGATTCAAGGTTCTTGGTCCTGCAACCAAAGTACAACTCATTCATACCTTTCTCTAAGATATTGTATTTATGTGATTTTTCGTGTCACAAAATTGCAGCCAATTTTGGCAGTCGAGTTGCCAGAAAATCAAAAAACAACACCAACTTTGCAACAATTTTCTCCCATCGGCTGAGCGGGGTGGGAGCACAAAATTGATCAACAAAAAACCCGCCTCAAAAGAGACGGGTTTTGAAATTTCCAATTCCGCTAAATTCGGTGCACCCCAAAATTGGAGTGACGAATTAAACTAAGCGCCGAGTGCTTTCACGCGGGCAGAAAGACGTGAAATCTTTCTTGAAGCGGTGTTCTTATGAATAATGCCTTTGCTGGCAGATTTCATAACGACTGGTTGTACAGTTTTGAAAACGGCTTCAGCGGCTGTCTTATCACCAGCTGCGATCGCTTCTTCCAAAGTGCGCAGGTTGGATTTCATATTCGTGCGACGCGATTTGTTGACTGCAGTCTTGCGAGCCATTTTGCGTGTGGCTTTTTTTGCCGAACTTGTATTGGCCATCAAAAGCCCTTTCTAATTGTTCAAAATCTGTTGCGTCTTCAAGACATGGTCTGCGCGCAAACGAAAAGTGCGGCTCTCGTGAGAAAGCCGCCTTGGGCGCTGATTTACGGCGATGATGGCATTGTGTCAATAGATTTTGTGACCCAGCGTGAAGGCAAGCAGATTGGCGTCAACTAGCGGTTCTCAAATTGCGGCTTCCGTTTCTCGATAAAGGCTTCCATGCCTTCGTCTTGATCATGCGTTGCGAACAAAGAATGGAACGAGCGACGCTCATACAAAACACCCTCAGCAAGCGTGGTTTCATAGGCTTTGTTCACGCTTTCTTTGGTCATGGCCACCGAAGGTTGTGAGAATTCAGCAATTTTGCCTGCTGCTTCAATCACAGCGTCCAAATGATCGTTGGCAGGTACGACCCGTGAGACAAGCCCACATCTTTCCGCTTCTTCTGCATCCATCATACGTCCGGTGAGGCACATATCCATTGATTTAGACTTGCCCACAAACCGTGTGAGACGTTGCGACCCCCCCATACCTGGCATTACGCCTAGAGTGATTTCGGGTTGGCCAAATTTTGCGGTGTCTGCTGCGATGATAAAATCGCACATCATGGCCAGTTCGCAACCGCCGCCAAGGGCGTAGCCAGCAACCGCTGCAATGATGGGCTTGTTGATTTGAGTGAGCGGATCCCACCCAGCAAAAAAGTCTTGTTTATAGGCGTCCATATAAGAGAGTGGTTGCATCTCTTTAATATCAGCACCGGCGGCGAATGCTTTTTCAGATCCGGTGATCACCATACAACCAATTTTTTCATCATGATCATAAGTCTGTGCAGCTTTGACGACTTCTTCCATGAGTTGCGTATTGAGAGCGTTTAAAGCCTTGGGGCGATTTAGCGTGATAAGTCCAACCTTCCCGCGTGTTTCGACCTTTATTGTTTCATAAGCCATCAACCTGGATCCTTAAATTGTATCTTTAAGCCACATCACCGTCTGCCGGTTCGCTTCTGGGGCGTCTTCAAATTTGTTGAACAGTTTGGCTGAATAAAAGCCGTTTGGAAACCAGCCTTGTGCATACGTTTATCGTTGGCAGGATGGACAATAAAATGTGCTGCGCCCTGATTGCACAATGCGTTTTATGGGTTTCCCGCATTCATCATGACGACAGGGCTCGCCTTCACGATCATAGGCAGCGAAGGAATGCTGGAAATATCCAAGACTTCCATCGGTCTGCGCATGATCGCGCAATGAAGAGCCACCTGCTTTGATGGCGTCGGCAATGACATCACGAATGTGGCTTTCCAAAACGATCAAACGATCAGTCGGGTTGCCAGACTTTTTAACAAGCGACCCGGCTTTTCGTTTTGGTGAAATGTGACTACGCCACAAAGCTTCGCAGACATATATATTGCCGAGACCAGCGATGACCCGTTGATCGAGAAGTGCAGATTTGAGTGGTGTGGCCTTTCCAGCCATCGCGGTTGCCAATATTTCTGGCGTGAGGGCATTCCCAACCGGTTCTACTCCCATCCCTTTGAAAGTGGGGTGGTCCGCCAGTTCGGTACGGCGACACATTAACATAAACCCGAATCGACGCGGATCATTGTAAATCACGCGCGCGGTTTGACCTGATGGTTTCACCAGATGAAAAGTCACATGATCGTGCGCAGAAAGACGCGTTTTTTCATGATGAAATGTGCCCGGTGTTATATCGCCATGAGCATCTTCTTCTATCCGGTACGATCCCGACATTCCCAAATGCATGATGATGACCTGACCATTGGCCAAATCGACCAGCAGATATTTTGCACGACGTCCGACGGAAACAATTTCCTGACCTTCAACATTTTCTGCAAACTGATCGGGAAACGGAAAGCGCAAATCTCGGCGGCGCAGTTCTAGACGGCTGACGGTTGCACCTTCCATAACGGGTGCCAGCCCACGACGAACAGTTTCAACTTCCGGCAGTTCAGGCATTAGACGTGTTGTCCGCCATTCACATGAACCTCAGCTCCGTTCACATAACTGGCCCCTTCGGAACACAGATAGAATATGGTCTCTGCAACTTCCTGCGTTTCTCCAAGGCGACCAAGTGGAATATCTTTGATCAACCCGTCCGTACCAGGTGACAGTATGGAAGTGTCGATTTCCCCTGGGGCAATCGCATTGACGCGGATGCCATGTGGACCAAAGTCGGCTGCCATTTCTCTCGTCAGCGAGGCCAACGCGGCTTTTGATGTTGCATATGCGCTACCGGCAAATGGATGAACACGTCCACCAGCTATTGATGTGACATTTACAATTGCGCCTTTGGCGGCTTCCAACTCAGTCATAAGACCTCGCGCCAACAAAATCGGAGCAAAGAAGTTGACCTGAAATACTTGTCTCCAAACCTGCATCGGAGTGTCCAAAGTATTGGGGCGCTTGCCGCCTTCAAGCTTTGGAGAAATACCTGCATTGTTGACGAGCGCATGAAGCTTGCCGCCTTCTTGCTCAAGGCGCGAACGAATATCGGCGACAGCCAATCCAAGACTGTCAGCATCGGCCAGGTCTACCTGCACATGATTTGCTGCACCTTCGGGCCAAGGGCAGGCATCATCAAAAGGCTGGCGTGATAATGTGAGCACCCGCCATCCGGCTTTCGAAAACCGCATGACCGATGCATGGCCAATGCCGCGACTTGCGCCGGTTAAAACAATGGTTTTTCGGCCTTCTTTTGCAGTATCAGATTTTGAGATATTTTCCATCATTCTTATCTATGCGAAAGAAACAGCCTTGCCTATGGTGATCTGCAATTCGAGTTGGGAACAAATATATGTCTTCACCTGATAAAACGGCAATTCTGGCCATTGACCAAGGCACGACCTCATCTCGTGCTATTGTGTTTGGGCAAGACCAATCCATGCTCGGCTCAGCTCAGCAAGAATTTGCTCAACATTTTCCGAAGTCGGGTTGGGTGGAGCATGACGCCGAAGAAATTTGGGAAGGCGTGATCGAAGTTTGCAAAGCTGCGATTGAAGACGCCGGTCTTCGTGCGGAAAATATAGCAGCCATAGGAATCACCAACCAGCGTGAGACCACACTGGTTTGGGACCGGAAAACTGGAAAGCCAATCTACAATGCCATCGTCTGGCAGGATCGCCGAACCTCAGAATTTTGTGCAGATCTCAAAGAGCAGGGCTTGGAAGCGGAAGTGACCGAACGCTCCGGCCTTTTGCTTGATCCATATTTTTCGGGAACCAAACTGCGCTGGCTTCTTGAAAATGTAGAGGGTGCGCGAGCAAAAGCTGAAAATGGCGATTTGGTTTTTGGAACCATAGACACGTTCCTGATTTGGCGGCTCACTGGTGGAAAACGACATGTGACCGACGCAACCAATGCGGCTCGCACATTGATGTACAATATCGGTGAGAATGTTTGGGACGAGCGTTTGCTGGAAATTTTGAACGTGCCCACAAAAATGCTGCCAGAAGTTCTCGATTGCGCAGCCGATTTTGGCGTGGCCGATGCAGAAATTCTTGGTGCAGAAATTCCAATTTATGGCGTAGCTGGTGATCAACAAGCAGCAACAATGGGCAATGCTTGTTTTGAACCCGGGATGTTCAAATCGACCTACGGAACGGGTTGTTTTGCATTGTTGAACACTGGGTCAGACAAGGTCACATCGAAAAACCGTATGCTGACCACGATTGCGTATCGTTTGAATGGTGAAACCACCTATGCGCTGGAAGGCTCCATCTTCATGGCAGGGGCAACTGTTCAATGGCTTCGTGATGGTTTGAAGATCATTGATGATGCAGCGCAAACTTCTGAGATGGCAGACGCGGCTGACCCTGAACAAAGTGTCTATCTCGTGCCCGCATTTGTTGGATTGGGCGCACCCTATTGGGATTCTGAATCTCGGGGCGCCTTGTTCGGCATGACCCGCGCAACAGGGCCAAATGAAATAGCAAAAGCTGCATTGGAAGCCGTCTGCTATCAAACGCGCGATCTTTTGGAAGCCATGCAGTCTGATTGGGGCGATGCGGAAGACACAATCTTGCGAGTTGACGGTGGCATGGTAGCGAGTGATTGGACAATGCAATGTTTGGCCAACATGTTGGCTGCACCTGTGGACCGACCTAATATTTTGGAAACAACGGCTCTAGGTGTTGCTTGGTTGGCGGGGTCACGCGCGGGCGTTTGGCCAGATGCTGAAGGCTTTGCAAAAACATGGTCGAGAGAGCGTCGTTTTGAACCTTCAATGGATGCAGATACCCGCAAGAACCTCTATGCTGGTTGGCAAGATGCTGTGGGAAGAACGCTCAGCACAAAAAGTTGATGCAGTGTGCTTCGAAAACATGGTCGACAACTGTTAGACGCAATTTGATTTTATATGAGGTTTGGTCGTAAGTCTGCGCCAACACTTAAAACTTATGGCGTGTGGCCATAAAGGAGACATGAATGACTCGGGGTTTTTCAAAAATTCTTCTCGCCAGCGTTTTCGCAATTGGTTTGCAAGGCAATGCCGTTGCTGCTGACCCAAACCCGAAGGATTGGGCTTCGGTTGAAGCGGCCGCCAAGGGACAAACGGTCTTTTTTAACGCATGGGGCGGTTCGCCCAACATCAACGATTATATTGCGTGGGCAGGTTCCGTTCTCAAAGAGCGCTATGGCGTAACTGTTGAACATGTGAAGCTGGACGACACGGCCAACGCCGTTGCCACCGTGGTTGCTGAAAAGACAGCGGGCAAAAACGAAGGTGGTCGTATTGATCTGATTTGGATAAATGGCGAAAACTTTGCGTCCATGAAAAAGCAAGAACTTTTGTTTGCGCCGGGTTGGGCTGACCAGCTTCCAAATTGGCAATATGTCGATGTCGAAAACAAGCCGACTATCACAGTTGATTTCACAATTCCCACTGATGGTTTGGAATCCCCATGGGGCGGCGCCAAAATGGTGTTCTTCCATGATACGGCTCGTGAAAAAGCGGGCAAATTACCCGACTCCACATCTGATCTTGTGGAATGGGCAGCAGCCAACAAAGGCCGTTTTTCCTATCCTGCACCACCGGATTTCATCGGCTCATCGTTCCTGAAACAGGCCTTAACTGAACTGGCAACTGATCCTGCAAAATTGTTGCAGCCTGTAAATCTGGAAGAGTTTACGCAGGTGACAACACCATTGTTCGCGATGCTTGATAAATTGCACCCGAATATGTGGCGCAGTGGCCGCGCTTATCCGAAAAACTATCCTGCCATGAGCCAGCTTTTGGCAGATGGTGAGTTGGACATTATCTTCGCATTCAATCCGTCAGAAGCTTCAAGCGCCATTGCCCAGAACCGTCTTCCAAATACTGTACGATCATTCACGTTCAGCGGCGGTACATTGGGCAACACCCATTTTGTCGCCGTACCTTACAACGCGAAATCAAAGGCGGGCGCATTGGTCTTGGCAAACTTTCTGATTTCGCCAGAAGCGCAGGCGCGGAAACAAGATCCAAATGTTTGGGGTGATCCAACGGTACTGAATATCAACAAATTGAGCGACGACGAGAAAGCCAAATTTGCGGCTCTTGATCTTGGTATTGCAACGTTGAAACCAGAAGATCTTGGTCAAATGTTGCCTGAGCCACATCCAAGTTGGATGGTGGAGATTGAGAAAGAGTGGACCCGCCGTTACGCTGCGGGCAATTGATCTCAATTTCTTGAGCGACCCAAATGCTTAAATCCGGCCCCATACTTGCGATAGCAATACTTTTGGGGCCGGTTTTATGTGGCATCATCGCCACTCTGCTTCCAGCATTCGGCTATTTGCCCGTGCTTGGCGAGCACAGTTTTTCGTTTGAGTTCTTTGAAAAACTTTTCGACCAGCCGGCTATCCTGAAATCAACTTTGCTTAGCCTGACAACAGGTTTGGGAACGACATTTATTGCACTTGCCATTGTGATTGCATTTGTCAGTGGTTGGTATGGCACCAAAGCTTTTGCGCGGCTTCAACATCTCATTTCGCCGCTTTTGTCTGTGCCCCACGCGGCCGCAGCTTTCGGTTTGGCATTTCTGATTGCGCCATCGGGTTTCCTCATGCGGTTGGTTTCGCCTTGGGCCACCGGCGCGACCCGTCCGCCCGATGTTCTCATTTTACAAGACCCTTTGGGCCTAGCGATGATGGCGGGTTTGATCGCGAAAGAAATACCGTTTCTGTTGCTGGTCACGCTTGCCGCATTGCC
>CALHHQ010000277.1 GCA_938030645.1 uncultured Rhizobiaceae group bacterium | reverse complement strand
CGAATTTACGGCGGCGTTCATTGGATGATGGACCACAAACACGGAATGAAAGCCGGAGAAAACATTGCCAAGCAAGCTTTCTATCACACGTTCCCGAAAAGAGCGGGCTGATGAGAAGCTTCCGTCTACAGTTCGTTTTGTTTGGTCTTGCGTTAAGCGCATCGCTTATCAGCGCTGATGCGACTGCCAATGATAATGGCATGCGCCCAAGCATATTCACGGCTTTGGAAAAGCCGCTCGCATTCCAAGTGGGTGATGTCACTGTTCAAATCCGTGGAAGTCTCGAACAGTCTTTGAACTATGATTTGAAAGCCGATGAGGGAGCGCCGCAGTCTGAAGGCACCCTCACGTTTTCAGCTGAAACCCAAACCGACAATCAATTGACTGTAGGTGCCGAGTACTCACCGACCTACGGGACCCATGTCAAAAACATCGCGAATGTGGGCGGTGGGCAAAAAGATGAAAAGCTGACCCATAAAGGCATGGTTTATGTCTCTGGTGTCTGGGGGAAAGTTTCCGGCGGTAGCGTGAACTCGACCGTTGAAGACAATACGCTACGCCGCAAACCCGCAGGTAAAGCAGCGTTGGCATTCGATGGAAACCTGGGAAAGCTCAACAAATGGGGTGGGGCCTATAGCGGACGTTTCGGCCCCGTGGTTGTTTCTGCCGCAGTCGATGACGAAGCACATTTTGATATCGGGCTGCGGATGTCTCGCCCGATTGGCGATAAAGATATCGGTCTCGCCCTTCGCGGTTCCACGGGCACGTTCACGTCTCACGACAACTCAACGACCTACGATACTATGGGCGTATCGGCTGTTGCTGACGTAATTTATGGCAGCACAATGCTGGATTTGCGCGTTGGTTACGAGGTGTTGGAAGCTGATCACGGCACAGCGCCACGCATCTATGGTGGTTTAGGTGTAGCCCACAAAACCGGAGCACTTACTGTTTCAGCGCACGGTCATTACGGTATGCTGGATGGCGAAGTGGAAAAGTCAGCAGCTCTTGGCGCAAGTTATGATTTTGCCAGAGGCCTGTCCGCAAATGTCGGCCTCAACTATGCCCGACTGAATGCCACCAATGTGGACGGCGTGAACCTCGCAGACAAAGATGAGCTTGAAGCTGTCGCGTCAGTGAAGTTTGAGTTCTAGCCGGCTGAGGCCAACAACCGTGCAGCTTTCATACCGTGATAGGTCAATATCCCGTCCGCGCCTGCGCGTTTAAACGCCAGCAAACTTTCCATCATGACCCGCTCACCGTCGATGTATCCGTTGGCAGCTGCGCTTTCGATCATCGAATATTCGCCAGAGACTTGGTAGGCAAAGGTTGGCATGCCGAACGTGTCTTTCATGCGACGCACGATGTCGAGATAGGGCATTCCAGGTTTCACCATCACCATGTCAGCACCCTCGGCAATGTCGAGTTCGGCTTCGCGCATGGCGTCTTCACTGTTGGCAGGGTCAATGTAATAGGTTTTCTTATCGCCCTGCAGAAGACCGTCTGTGCCAATGGCTTCGCGATACGGGCCGTAAAAGCCTGATGCATATTTTGCAGTGTAAGACATGATTGCCACGTCGTTGTGGCCTGCATCGTCCAGCGCCAACCGAATGGCACCGATGCGTCCATCCATCATATCCGACGGAGCGATGATGTCCGAACCTGCATCGGCTTGTACAAGCGATCCTTTGACGATTTGTGCAACACTTTCGTCGTTGACAATTTGTCCATCGCGCAAAACACCATCGTGGCCGTGGCTGGTGAACGGATCGAGTGCGCTGTCGGTAATGATGCCAATGTCAGGCACAGCTTTTTTTATAGCACGCGTGAATTCGCAAATGAGATTGTCTGCATTGCTGATTTCACTGCCTGTTACGTCACGTTTGTCGATTGAAACATTGGGAAAGGGGGCAATCGCTGGAATGCCGAGGTCGCGCGCTTCCTTCACTACATCAACGGCACGATCGACCGTATAGCGCGAGACATTGGGCATGGCTCCAATATCTTCTTCACGGTTACTGCCTTCAATGATGAAGACTGGCAGAATGAAATCATTGGCGGTGAGCGTGTATTCCTGAACGAGCCGACGGCTCCAATCAAAGCGTCGGTTGCGGCGCAATCTGCGGCTTCCAGTTACCGCATCAACAATCTCACTCATTTCTTGGGACATAAACGCACTTGCACCTGAACACTAATAATTGCCTGTCTTTAACATGGCATATCGTTGTTGGAAAAGTCACTGTTCGGTTCTTCCAACATTGCCCGTTTTAAACACCCGTTCTATTCTGCACGCCTTTTCTAAATTGGCATTGTTTCAAATGGCTCCAACGCAAGACATATTATTTGAAGACAAAGGCCACGCAGGCATTGTGACTTTGAACAAGCCGGAAACACTTAATGCTGTGACAGACACGATGTTAACGGCGCTCAACGCCCAACTGGATGTTTGGGAGCGTGACGACAAAATAAAACATGTGGTCATAAAAGCGGTCGAGGGCAGGGCGTTTTCAGCTGGCGGCGACATTCGCCACCTTTATGACACCGGAACGAAAGGCAATTTTGATTTCGATTTCTTCGCACGTGAATATGCGCTCAACGCTCGCATACGTAAATTTCCGAAACCCTATATTGCTCTGGTAGATGGTATTGTCATGGGAGGAGGCGTTGGCGTTTCGTTTCACGGTTCCCATCGCATTGCAGGAAACGGTATCGCATTTGCTATGCCCGAAGTTGGCATCGGCTTTTTCCCAGATGTGGGTGCGTCCTATTTCCTGTCACGTCTTCCGCACCACATGGGTCTGTATCTTGGCCTCACGGGGAGCCGCATGAAAACCGCAGATTGCGTGGCGTTAGGATTGGCCACTCATTATGTGCCGTCTGATCAGTTCGCCGATCTTGAAACCGCGTTGTGTGAAGAAGATATCGCGACTGCGATTGAACGCCATGCCCAGCCTGCTGAAACCGCTCCATATCTGGCTTACGCATCCTATGTGGAACGAGCATTTGCAGGCTTAACTCTGCAAGACGTGTTTTCTGAGTTAAACCAAATGCAAAATGAAGGCGGTGATACCGGAGCGTGGGCCGCAAAAACTCTAGCAACGCTGGAGGCTAAATCTCCAACCAGTCTCGCCATAGCATTTCATCAAATCAGAATGGGCATCGGGAAAGATATGGATGAATGCATGAAAATGGAATTTCGCATTTTAAAGCGCATTCTAACTGGCAACGAGTTTTATGAAGGCATACGGGCAGCCATTATAGACAAAGACAATATGCCCGTTTGGAACCCAGCATCACTGGCGTCAGTTGACCAGAGCACAATTGATGCCCACTTTGCCGATCTGGGCGAAGAGGAACTCAATTTGCAATGACATTGTATGCACAAGAACCCGCAAAGAAGAAAAGCAGTGGTAAATTGCTTGCTGTGGTTCGCTTTATCTACAGTTCGTTCCTGCGCCTTCTGTCTCTCGCATATGTTGGTCTCACCATACTCGCTTGGCTCCAATTGATTGGGTATTGGGGCGAGGGGCCGCAAAGCCGTTTTGATCTCATGACCACCCAATGGAAAATCTACATTGCTGTGCTTGCAGTGCTTTATCCCATAACCGCAGTTGGCCTCTGGACAACCTTGTCTTGGGGACGGGTTATCTGGTTTCTAGCGTTAGGCTTTCAAACCGTGGCCATTCTGCGGTTTCCAGATGCGTTTGCGGTTCACGACTTTATTGTTTTATTCCATCTTGGAACGTTAGCATTTTATCTAGTTTTCGAATTGGCACTGCGAGTCATCGACAAGAAAGTGTGAATCGCCAGCCTTTCGAAATTATTAAAATCAATAAAATCAATGACTTGAAAAATTTATGGTAAGATTGAGTTAAGTCTGTGCTTTGACTCAAATTTTATGGGTCGCGGTTACATTTGGTCTCAAGGCGGAAACATATCCGTCAAAATACAGTGAGGCTAATATGAACAACGCAGACATGATCGGTGTAGCAGTTACACCCACACAAGAAACGAAAAACATCAAACCAGTTTATCTGGAAGCATTGACATTGGTGGAGCGTCTTCACCGTCGTCTTCTCGATGTCATCAAAGACGAATTCGACCGTCAGGGTCGCAGCGATATCAACGCTGTCCAAGCTCTGTTGCTCTACAATCTCGGCGATTCCGAATTGACAGCTGGCGAGTTGCGCACCCGCGGTTACTATTTAGGTTCAAATGTATCCTACAACCTGAAGAAATTGGTTGATATGGGTTACATCCATCACCAGCGTTCACGCACAGACCGTCGTTCGGTTCGCGTAAGCCTGACAGACCAAGGGCGCGAAGTGGCGCAAACTGTCGACGCTCTTTACGAACGTCACACCCAGTCTTTGGAACAAATCGGCGAGATCGATTCTGAATCTTTTGAGACACTCAACAAGGCGCTTCACCGCCTAGAGCGTTTCTGGACAGACCAGATCCTCTACCGTCTGTAAGACGCAGACTAACAAGCTAGCCTCAAAGGCACATGCCTCAGCCCCGCTTCTCCAAAATGGAGGAGCGGGCAGGTGTGTTTTAGCGTAGGGGCCAATGGCTGGTTCGAGCCCAAAGTACCGAACACCAAATAGCGGTCATGTTCTGTTAGCGACAGGGATTCTTATCATGACATATAGCAACCCGTTCGACGAAAACTCCGATAAATTTATCTTAGATTAGTCCGGCTCTGCCCCTTTCAAATCTACACAAGTTGCTCTACCGAAACCTGCGATATGATCGATGATCTCATCAGCATGGGTTGCCATCGCTGAAAAACCTGCATCAGGTAGCTCTATTAGAGTCACCCGTTCTGAGAAGTCATTTGCGAATTTTCGGATGGCATCGATTTCGAAGACGGAATCGCTCGTCCCATGCACGACCAAAATAGGAAGTTTTGTTGACAAAACCTCCTCTCTGAAATCCGAGA
>CALHHQ010000276.1 GCA_938030645.1 uncultured Rhizobiaceae group bacterium | reverse complement strand
GTGTTCATCGACGAGTTCCAAGCCATGTTGGCCATATACATGAACAGCGTGTCGATCTTATAGGGATCGCCTGCGTGGGCATTGGCGATCACCATATGCATCATACCATGGGCAGAAAGCGGTGCATCCCAAGTAAACGCTTTGTCGATACGCAGTGGATTACCATCTTTATCAAGCGCCAGATCTTCTGGCCCATGCGGATAACCCAGATGCGGTCCAGAAAGCGGACCATTTGTACCTTTTGCATTTGTGGCGTGAGGCTTTGGATGCGCTGTATAAGGCTTCGGATATGAAGGTTTAGAGCGGAACCCACCCGGGCAATCCACAGAACCAATCAGCACTTGAAGCACATGCAATGCGCGGCAGGTCTGGAACCCATTGGAGTGCGCAGAAATACCGCGCATGGCGTGGAACGATACAGGACGGCCAATAAAGCGATCATGCTTCTCACCCTTCATATCCGTCCATTCTTGTTCAATGGTGATTTCTTCTTCAAACGCCACTTTTGCGATTTCAGCAGCAAGCCCACGAATGGTTTCGGCAGCAATACCCGTTTCACCAGCCACGGCTTCCGGCGCGTATTCGGGTTTGGAATACTCTTCCGCCATCATCATCAAAACCGGCTTGGCTTTGATTTTCTTGGGCAACATCACTTCTGAAGAAAGATGCGGCTCAACGCCTTTGGTTGTATGGGGAACGGCTTTCTTCTTCTTCGCATCCCAAACTAACTCAACACCATTTTTATCACGTGCAATCATTCCATGATTAGCAGTGCCCGGCGCATCAATCACAAGGAACGGTGCGTTTGAATAACGCAGCAGATAGTCCACATCGATCTTCTGCATGCGGAACAATTCGTGGATCACAGACAGGATCAGCAGCCCGTCAGTGCCTGGGCGCACGCCCAACCAATTGTCGGCAACGGCAGAATAGCCTGTGCGCACGGGGTTTACAGAAACGAAACGTCCGCCATTTTTCTTCAGTTTGCCAATGCCCATTTTTATGGGGTTGGAATCGTGGTCTTCTGCAACGCCAAACATGACGAACAGCTTTGTGCGTTCCCAATCGGGCGAACCAAACTCCCAGAACGCACCACCGATTGTGTAAATGCCAGCAGCCGCCATGTTCACAGAACAGAAGCCACCATGGGCCGCATAGTTCGGTGTTCCAAACTGTTGCGCCCACCAAGATGTCAAAGATTGAGATTGGTCTCGACCCGTAAAGAAAGCCAATTGCTTAGGGTCTTCTTTCAATGGCTCCAGAATATCGGTCGCCATCGTGAGTGCTTCTTCCCACGAAATTTCTTCAAACTCACCAGAGCCACGTGGGCCAACACGCTTCATCGGCGCGTTCAAACGTGCCGGCGAATAGTGCTGCATAATGCCTGCAGAACCCTTGGCACAAAGCACACCCTGATTTACCGGATGATCGCGATTGCCTTCGATATAGCGAACGCTTTTCTCGCCATTTTCCCCGGGTTTCAAATAGACGTTGATGCCACAACGACAGGCGCACATGTAACACGTGGTGGAATGTTTCTCGCCCAAAGGCTCTGAAAGATTCAGTTGCGGATCAGCCATCTATTTTCGCTCCCTGTTTCCCATCACATCCCCATGCTCAATCGCACCAGACCTGATGTTGCCAACACTGCCAACAACAGCAAGCAGAATGGCTTATAATATTTCTCAAGTTGCGGGCGGAAAATTGCCTGCCCCACAACGACCCCCAACACGCACGGTATAACCAAAGTTGCCCCGCGTGAAAGAGCAGTTATCGTCAACATTTCATACAGGTAGAGATATATGAACGAAGACAGTGTCCCCAAAAACAAATACACCACCAATGATGCTCGCATCACCTTTGCCGGAGCTTCCCGCGCCAGCACATAAAGCGCAACGACCATTCCGCCGACAGATGCCAAACCAGTTGCAACACCAGCAGTTAGCCCCGAAAAAACCAAACCCGGGTCCGTTGCCAGAAACCGTGCTCGCACCTTTAGCAACTGCAAAAAAGCCAACACAAGTATGAGGCAAAGAGCAATCATTTTTGATGTTTCGACTGACAAAGTGTTCGTCAAATACAAGCCAACAGGCGCACCAACTATGGAACCGATTGCCAAACCAAAGGCGATCTTCATATCAGCGTCTTTAAGACCTCCCCGCACCATCAACATACTGGCTGAAAACTCTAGAATTGTGCAAACAGCGATCAGTTCCAAAGGCGGGATCATGATGGCCAAACTGGCCATAATCAACGCCGACAATGCAAAGCCAGAGAATCCCCGAACCATGCCCGCTAAGAACACAACCACCACGCAAATATAGAGTTGCGTGGTGGTTAAATTTGTCAGCGAAAGCAGGTCAGCCATTGTGGCTGACCTGCTCGCTTAAGGTCGTTTCAAACCTATGCACCAGCCTGTGGACGCATGTCTGAAGGATTAATGCCCGCAACTGAAACTGGCTTTTTCATCGCATCGCGACGGAAAGGCTCACCCAGTTCTTGGTTCAGCAAGATCTCGATGAATGTTGTTTCACCCTTTTTCATTTGTGCATCGACCGCTTTGTCGAGTTCCGTTGTCAGCTCTTCCATAGAAGTAACCTGCACACCGTTTACGCCACATGCACGCGCAATCGCTGCGTAGTCAACATCGAGGTCAAGTTCAGTACCCACGAAGTTATCATCGAACCACAGTGTCGTGTTGCGCTTCTCAGCACCCCACTGGTAGTTGCGGAAAATAACCATTGTGATTGCTGGCCAATCATCGCGCCCAACAGCTGTCATTTCGTTCATTGAAATACCGAACGCACCGTC
>CALHHQ010000275.1 GCA_938030645.1 uncultured Rhizobiaceae group bacterium | reverse complement strand
TCTGTTTTGTTGACCGCCATCCATCCTGCAATTTTGTCCACGGCGTTGTGACGTCCTACATCTTCCATGTAGACAAGCGGACGGTCTTCTTCGCACAATACACAGCCATGAATAGCTCCGGCCTCGAGATAAAGGCTCGGTGTGGTGTTGATCTTTTTTGTGAGGGTTCCGAGCCAAGATGTTTTGAGCTTGGCTTTGTTGGATAATTTCACATCTTCGAATGCATCGATAACATCTCCGAATATCGTGCCTTGCGCACAACCTGATGTGCGAACCTTCTTTTTCAGTTTTTGCTCAAACTTGGTTTCGTCAGGTGTTCGCACGATCACTACGCCCAATTCTTCATCAAAATCGACGGCTGTGATTTCTGCATCGGGCTTCAGCATATTTTGGTTTATCAGATAGCCGATAGCGAGGAGGTCTGGGTGGTCTCCAATGGTCATCATCGTGACGACCTCTTGGTTGTTGAGATACAGAGTAAGCGGTCGTTCCGTGATCACGTTTAGATCAACAGCTTGCCCATTTTGATCGATGCCCGAGACAGGCGTGGACAGTCTCGCATCATTTGGTTGCGGCGCCAGGAGATAGTCTTGTGTATCGGGTGTCGGTTGTTTGTTCATGTTGGACGCCAGCCTCTAGTTTTTACGCAATCGCTTGGCGCGCATGTACATCCAAGCCGCAATGGCACATCCACCCAGTGATGTGATGAACATGATGTAATAAAGGGGCATTGCCAAGTTTTCGACTGTGATCAGACTGCCTGCCATTACCGCAAGGACAGCGCCCCCGCCAATTTGTAGGAAACCGCCAAGCCCCGCGGCTGATCCTGCCAATTCGGGACGAACACTCACGGCGCCTGCATTTGCGTTTGGCAATGTCATTCCATTGCCCATGCCAACCAGCATCATAGGAGCAAACAAAAACTCTGCAATTGGCGCGAAGCTGGCCATAAGAACAATCGTTAGGCCTGTCCCTAATGTCCCTAACACGCCACCCCAGAACATCATGGGCTCAATGCCAATTCGTTCCGAAAATCGCCCTGATAGGAAGTTCCCAAACATATAGCCAATTGCCAGCAACCCGAAATACATGCCCAGACTTGAGGCAGTCAGTCCAATAATTTGTTGTCCGACAAATGGAGCGCCACCAAGAAATGCGAAATACGCACCAGACGCCAGAGTGGAACACATAAAGTACCCCCAAATCTCAGGTTCTCTGAGCAGTGAAAAATAGTCGGCAATTTGCTCTGAAATCGGATTGCGAACGGGAGTGTGCGTTTCGCCCACATCCCAATAGACCAGCAACAGAATGAGAATGCCGACAACCAACAAGACTGTGAATGTGGAGCGCCAGCCGAATTGCTCGCCAACATATCCACCGATCATTGGTGTCACCATGGGCAAGATGGTCATGGCCATAGTGACATATCCAATCATGCTAGCGGCTATTGATCTGTCGAACAGATCACGAATGATAGCGCGGCTGAGCGCCATGCATGCGGCAGATGATGCTTGCAGCACACGCCCGAACAGCAGCGTTTCTATGTTGGGTGCAACCATGCAGATTAAGGTTCCGACTATGAACACGACTGATGTTACGAGCAGCACTGGTCGTCTGCCAAATCTGTCGGCCAATGGACCTACAAACAATTGGATTACGGCTGTCGCCATAAGGAAAATTGTGAGGACGTATTGAACTGTTGCCTGGCTTGTCCCCATCGCGCGGCCAATTTCTGGCAAAACGGGCAGGGAGATGTTCATCGCCATAACTGACGAGCCTGCGAGCAGAACAAGCGTGCCTATTTTCGGAGGTGTTACGGCCCCCGATAATTTTGTTCGTTTCTTATGTTCTGCCATGAAGAATTGCTGCGCTGAAAACCCAAGTGACGTTCATACGCTTCTCGACAACAATGCGCTACAGGCAACTTACAGTTTTGCCTGCGACCAAACTCTATTATCTGCAATCATGGGGAGCTTGTTTCAGTTCAATTGAGATGATTTGAACTCTAAGAGTTCAGCAATGATTTTTCGAACGTGCTTTGCCGGTCAAGATTTCAATCAACTCCAAAACTGCGCGGGATCTCGCGATACGTCCACGGTACACACCAGTTTGAACTGATTTGTTGAACTGATATGATGATTGGGCTTCGTAATTTTTCATTTTTTGCTCCAATTTGAGTTCCGCATTGTTTCGCCTGACCTGAAACTAGGGGCTGGTTCGACCTTTGACAAACGTAGATTTTAAACCTATCAAGTCAAAAAATTTGAACTGAAAGTTTTTTCATGGCGTATAGATTGCCTCCTTTGAATTCGTTGAAAGCATTCGAAGCCGCTGCGCGACTGATGAGTTTTCAAAAGGCTGCAGAAGAATTGTTCGTCACACCTTCTGCTTTGAGTTATCAAATTCGACAATTGGAAGAGCATCTGCAGATCCCTCTGTTTGAACGTCTCAATCGCGCTGTGATGCTGACTGAGGCTGGAGAGCGTCTATATCCAGGTATTCATGAAGGGTTGGAACGTTTTCAGGGAGCTGTGCGATCTGTTGGGCGCACCGTCCAAAGCAATGTGCTCGTGGTGTCCAGTGGTCCCGCATTTGCCGCGAAATGGTTGGCGCCTCGTGTTTACAAGTTTGTCGATCAGTTTCCAGAGATTGAATTGCGCATTGCGGCTAACCTTCGCCTAAGTGATTTTAATGTGGACGAGGTGGATTGTGCCCTGCGTTTTGGCGGCGGTGATTATGTTGATTTACATTCGGAGGCGTTGTTTAAAGAGGCAATGGTTCCATTGGTGAGCCCGAAAGTGCTTGAGCGTTACGGTGGAACGCTGGATGAAGCCGCTTTCGAGAACATTACTCTTCTGCATGATGATTCAAGCAATTTTATCAAAGGCGCAGCAGGTTGGCGCAATTGGCTGGAGCAAATGGATTACGGGTCTATCAATCCAGAAAAGGGGCCACGTTTCAACCACGCGGACCATGGTTTAGATGCGGCTGTCGACGGGGCGGGCATTGTTCTCGGTCGATTGTCAATTGCAATGCGGGACATCAAATCAGGTCGATTGGTGGCGCCGTTCAAGGAATATATCGGAACACAATCAGGGTTTCATTTTGTGGCGCCAGAAAGTGCTCTGGAACTGCCAAGGGTCGTGTCATTTCGTCAATGGTTGCTCAAAGAGGCAGAGGAAGAAGCTGAAGACATTGCTGCTTTCTTGGCCAACATGCGTTCTCTGTAAAAGCTGAACAGTCCGCTCCCCACGATGAGAACGGCTCCAATAACAGAAAGCCAATCGGGCACATCACCAAAGATGAAATAGCCTAAAAGCAGGGCCCAAATCAAAATGGAATATCTGAACGGTGCAACAAAACTGACCTCGCCATCACGCATTGCCAATATGGAACAAATGTAGCCCAGCATTAAAATAGCCGCAGCTCCTATGAGGTATGCGAGTTGTATCGCTCCAATTTCGGCCCACGGTTGGAAAAAGCTGCCGACCAGTCCCAACAAAGTGACAAGTACTGACGTGACAAGGCTGACCAATGTGGATGGAATATTGCGCGGCATTTGGCGGGTTGCAATGTCACGAAGCGTTATAAACCCTGTCGCTATCAAAGCGTAAATTGAAAATATGTTGAAGCCGTCAGCACCCGGCTTCACGATCAAAAGAACGCCAAAAAATCCAATGGAAATAGCAATGTAGCGTTTCCATCCCACTGTTTCGCCCAAAAACAACGCGGCTGCCAAAGTGATGGTTAGGGGCAGTATTTGAAGAACAGCCGTGACATTCGCGATAGGCAATTGAAACAGCGCGCTTAGGAAAAAGAACGTACCGCCAACTTCGCCAATAGATCGCCAGATGAGGTATTTGTTCGTGAGATTGTCTTTGATCGTTTGTGAGGATGAAAGACTGCCCATGAACCAACACAACACAGCCATGAATGCCGTTGCGAACAGGCCGCGTACAAGAATGGCTTGGAACAGGCTTACATCTTTTAACACCAATTTCATCAATGTGTCGTTCAGAACAAAACCCGCCATGGAGCCCATCATGAACATGGCTCCCAATGCGTTGGCTGACAGGTTTTTCATAAGAACGGTATTCCAAAGATGTTTCGGGTCTCATCGTTATGTGCGTTTTTCATATTTTGATAGTTCATGAACGCACAAAAAAGGGCGCAGATTGTGCAATCTACGCCCTTTGAATAACTATGATGCCGAATTTAGTTCTGCACAACCACTTTCGCACCAACTTTGATGCGGTTGTAGAGATCCGTCACGTCATCATTGGCCAATCGAATGCAGCCAGAAGACATTGCTTTACCGATTGTCCAAGGCTGGTTTGTGCCATGGATGCGGTAAATCGTTGAACCAATGTACAATGAACGTGCGCCAAGTGGATTTGTTGGGCCACCGGGGTAATAGCCTTTGAGTGTTTTACCCGTTTCGCGTTTCACGCGTGCAATCATGCGTTTTGGAGGAGTCCAGCCCGGCCATTCTGCCTTACGGCTCACACGGTGTGTGCCAGACCAGCGGAATCCGTCGCGGCCAACTCCGATGCCGTATTTCATGGCTTTGCCACCGCCAAGAACGAGATAAAGACGACGTTCTTTCGTGTTCACTACAATCGTTCCGGGTTTCTGGCGGGTTGAGTAACGTACTTTGCGCTTTTTGATTGGCGATTTATTCGACACATATCCACGCGTGGTCGTTCGACCTTGCCAAACTTTCCACTGGTGTGTGTCGTAATCAAAATAGCGCTCACCTTGAACGCGTCGTGCTTCGGCGTCCGTCGCTGTAAACGCAGTTGTTACAAACGCTGCAGAAATGGCAATTGCCGCTGCAACAAATATCTTACCCAGTCTCATAGTCCCCAACCTTTCTCTCGAATTCGAATCTGGTGAGTTTAAACTCAGTTGCCCAATATGTTTGTGATCAATCTCACAGGCATATTCGTTCAATTTGTAACGATTACATTAAGTTGGCTTTAATTTTTGCTCAACTCAAGTTCAGTTCTTTGAAAAAATCATTTCCTTTGTCATCGATAACGATGAACGCTGGAAAATCTTCCACTTCAATCTTCCATACAGCTTCCATGCCAAGTTCCTCATATTCCAGCACTTCAACCTTTTTGATGCAGTCTTGGGCCAGCCGTGCTGCGGGCCCTCCGATGGAACCCAGATAGAAGCCACCATGCTGTTTACAGGCATCGCGCACTTGGCGCGAGCGATTGCCTTTGGCCAACATGACTTTTGAACCGCCGAACGACTGGAACTGATCGACGTAGGAATCCATTCGCCCAGCTGTTGTCGGGCCAAATGAACCAGATGGCATTCCGTCCGGTGTTTTGGCGGGGCCTGCGTAATAGACAGGGTGATCCTTCATATACTGCGGCATATCTTCGCCAGCTTCTAAGCGGGCGCGAATTTTCGAATGGGCCAAGTCGCGCGCAACAATGATCGTGCCATTGAGAGAGAGGCGCGTTTTGACAGGGTGCTTTGAAAGTGTAGCCAGAATCTCATCCATTGGCTTTGACAGATCAATTTGAACCACGCCGCCTTCGAACTCGCTTTCGTCAACATCCGGCATGTATTTTGCAGGTTCAGTCTCCAACTTTTCTAGGAAAATACCTTCGGCAGTGATTTTGCCAAGCGCCTGCCTATCCGCAGAGCAAGAAACGCCAAGTCCTATTGGAAGTGAAGCGCCATGGCGGGGCAAACGAACCACACGAACGTCATGGCAGAAATATTTGCCACCAAATTGTGCTCCTACGCCCATGTTTTGGGTCAGTTTGTGAATTTCTTGCTCCATTTTCAAATCACGGAATGCATGACCAGTTTCAGAACCCGAAGTTGGCAAGTTGTCGAGATATTTAGTGGACGCCATCTTCACTGCTTTCAGGGTTTGCTCGGCAGATGTGCCTCCGATCACAATGGCCAAATGATATGGAGGGCAGGCTGCTGTTCCCAAGGTGAGAATCTTCTCTTGGATGAAATCAATCATCCGATCATGGGCCAAAAGAGAAGGTGTGCCTTGATAGAAGAACGTTTTGTTGGCTGATCCACCACCTTTTGCAATGAACTGGAATTTGTAAGAATCTTCGCCTTCCGAATAGATATCGATCTGTGCGGGAAGGTTGTTTTTGGTGTTCTTTTCTTCAAACATGGATATCGGTGCGAGTTGCGAATAGCGCAGGTTCTTTTTGAAATAAGCGTCCATGATACCTTGGCTAATTGCATCTTCATCCAGCGTATCAGTTAGCACGTGGCGCCCGCGTTTTCCCATGACGATGGCCGTGCCTGTGTCTTGGCACATGGGCAGCACCCCACCAGCGGCAATGTTTGCGTTTTTGAGTAAATCAAATGCCACAAACCGATCATTCTGTGTCGCTTCGGGATCTTCCAAGATCGAAGCCAATTGTTTCAAGTGTGCGGGCCGCAACAAATGGTTGATGTCCATGAATGCCTGCTCCGCCAGCAAACGAATGCCTTCTTCTTCAACTTTGAGAAATGTTTTTCCATCTATTTCAACGGCTTTGACGAAATCGTTGGTCAATTTCCGATAGGGCGTTTTGTCTTCACTTAACGGAAATAGGTCGACGTGAGCGTTGTTGGACATGATTGGATTGGCCTCGCTATAGGTTACTAGAATAGGGTGTAAACAGCGCTGGTTGCGACATCAAGAAAAGTCTCTGAATGCAATACCATTTGCTTATGCGTCTTTATTGATGTTCTCTTTCTCGGGAACAGTTGACTCGGATAGCTGCGAGCTTTACTTGCCGTAACGTCAATTTGGGGAATGCTATGAAATCTGAAATCGAGCTTGTTAAGACCAAGATCACGCGTATGCGCGAACAAGACGCCGGTTATCCAGTGCGCGCTTCAGTTGCAAGCTTCCTGTTTATGGTTATGCCGATTGACGGGCAAAGCCATCCGAAAGAATTAGAGCGCCTCACTCGCATACTGGCCGATGATTTTGACCTGAATACTGAAGAAACTGCGGCTCTTATTTCTCATGCTATGGAGCAAGCCAATTCCGAACTGGATATGGAGACTATGGCGAAAATATTGAAAGCAGGTCTTTCGAAGGAAGATTTGCTTCTGCTGGTCTCACATATGTGGGAAATGGTGTTCGCAGATGGTCGTATGCATGAAACCGAGATTGTTTTGGTGGAACGTGTTGCTAGCCTGCTTGATATTCCAGAGGAAGAAGTTGCTGCTGCAATGACCTACTAGGTCTTTGACTTTGTTAGTTTGATTGCTTCTTCGACCAACTGATCAAAATGAGAAATGATTGCGGTTGGGTTGAGTGATTCAACGGGAACGTCGGAATAGCCAAAATCTACTGCTATGACTGGAACACGGGCTGCGTGGGCTGCATTTATGTCGTTAATGCTGTCTCCTACCATTACGGAATTTATCGGATCGCCGCCTGCCAATTTGATGGTTTCGATAATATGCGACGGATCAGGTTTTTTGTTGGGAAAAGTATCGCCGCCCGTGATCGCCGCAAACCGCTCTGTTCCTCCAATAATTTTCAGAAGTTTTCGCGCTAAATGTTCGTATTTGTTGGTGCAAACGGCCAGTATCCAGCTACGATCTGCCAACTCGTCCAAAGCTTTCAAAACACCGTCATAATAGACGGTTTCGTCGGCAATATGCGCTTCGTAGGTTTCTAGGAATATGGGCAAAAGTTCTTTGTGGCGTTCACTGTCTAAAGGTATGTTATGAAATTCAAATGCGCGCTTGATCATCATCATCGCGCCTTGTCCAACAACGTGGCCGACATCCGCGCGTGATATTGGTGGTAAACCATCATGGGCCGTTGTTCTGTTCAGGGCAGGGACCAGGTCTCGGTTGCTGTCCACCAGTGTTCCATCAAGATCAAAGACAATTGTCGGTTTTGACATTTCAGCGAATCCCGCTGTTGAAGATTGACCTCGCTTATAGCGATCATCCTTTGCGCGTGGTATCGCCCCTTAATGATTATGTGAACAAAGGCATTGGTTCATGTCCAACGATCTTAAAGCCAAAGTGGGCAAAGCAGCGCTGGAATATGTGCGTGACGGGATGAAGCTCGGCATTGGAACAGGTTCCACCGCTGAAGCCTTTGTTCGTGAGTTGGGGGCGGAGGTTTCCAATGGTTTAAATATCATTGGCGTTCCGACATCCATTCGAACTGCTGAACTTTGCAAGTCTTTGAATATCCCACTGACGACGTTGGACGAAACACCTCATCTGGACCTCACGATCGATGGGGCCGATGAAATTGATCCTGATTTAAACCTGATCAAGGGCGGCGGTGGCGCACTGTTGCGCGAAAAGATTGTTGCCGCAGCATCAGATGAAATGCTGGTGATTGCCGATGAAAGCAAACTTGTTGCTACGCTTGGTGCATTTGATTTGCCAATTGAAGTCAATCGCTTTGGTCTTGCGGCCACAATGTCTGCAATTGAAAAAGCTGCAGCACACTGCGGTGTCAGCGGCGCACTGACTGTCAGACAAGGCAGTCAGCAGGAGCCGTACGAAACAGATGGTGGGCATTTGATTGTTGATGCATCTTTTGGCCGCATTGCTGATCCAAATGCACTGGCAGTCGCTCTTGTTGCTGTGCCAGGGGTCGTGGAGCATGGACTGTTTACAGGTCTTGCTTCCAGCGCCATTGTTGCAGGCAGCGACGGTATCCGTATTGTCACGGCAAAATGATTCTTATTTGCAAATTTGCAGATGCTCAAACTTGACTGAAACTGGAGTTTCAAAACAAAATGATTGCAACGTCTAAAGCCGCTCTATTTACCCTTTTGCTTGCTGGTTCAACAGCTTTTGCAACCATCGCTGTTGCTCAAGAAGTTTCGCCTTCTCATGTTTCTGCTGCGCGCAAAGCACTGACGGCAACGAAGGCTACTGACAGTTTCGACTCCATTTTGCTGACGACCTCTACGAACTTGAAAAACAATCTGACGTCCAACAATCCAAACTTAGCGGAAAAGATCGCCGAGATCGTTGACGAGGAGGCCATCGCGTTGGCAGCACGTCGAGGCGATTTGGAGCAAGAAGCAGCTCGGTTGTTTGCGAACTCGTTTTCAGAAGAAGAACTCAACACAATTAGCACTTTCTTTTCGTCCACGGCTGGTCAGAAATATCTCGACAACACGCCGATATTGGCCAGAGAACTTGGCAAAGCTGCTCGTGTTTGGGCGGCAGGTATTGCGCGCGACTTAAACGCGAAAGTTGGTCCGCGCGTGGCCGAGGCGGCAAAAACCGAATAAATCTCGAATTTTTGAGTGGCGTTTCATACGACTTCATGGCTTGAGTAAAGACAACTGCATACTGGGCATGAATTTGATATGACTTATGACTACGATCTATTTGTAATTGGTGGTGGCTCCGGTGGAGTTCGCGCAGCGCGAAGAGCTGGTGTCTTAGGCAAGAAAGTTGGTATTGCCGAAGAGAGCCGATATGGCGGCACGTGTGTGGTGCGCGGCTGTGTTCCCAAGAAACTCTACGTTTACGCCTCTACCTTTCACGAGTCTTTTGAAGATGCAGAAGGCTATGGTTGGACTGTTGGTGAAACGTCCTTCGATTGGAAAAAACTCGTTTCGCGTAAGGAAGCCGAAATCACACGTCTAGAAGGGCTCTATCGCAGTGGCTTGAATAGCAACGGTGTTGAAGCCTTTGACAGTCGTGCCGTTTTGCGTGGCCCTCATGAAGTTTATCTTGAAGCCGAAGACCGCGTTGTGACGGCGGAACGAATTGTTGTTGCCGTTGGCGGAACCCCGAACAGGCATGAGTCTTTGGAAGGTCATGAACACGCTATCATTTCTGATGAAGCGTTCGATCTCGCTGAATTGCCCAAAAGCATTATCATTTCAGGCGCTGGATATATCGCAGTTGAATTTGCCGGAATTTTTTCCGGTCTCGGGGTTGATACAACGATTATCTATCGCGGCTCCGAAATTTTAAATGGTTTCGACAATGAGGTTCGAGCACTTCTGCATGAGGAATACGAAAAACGCGGCATCAGGATCATCACCGAGCAGGTCATCGAGAAGATTGAACTTGGCAAAGGTGGAAATCGCGTAACGCATTTGTCTGGTGGTGAAGTTTTAGAAGTAGATCAAGTGATGTTGGCATTGGGACGTGTTCCCATGACACAAAAGCTTGGTTTGGATTTGGCTGGTGTTGAGACGGATGATCGTGGTTACATCAAGGTCAATGAGTATTCGCGTACCACATGTGAAAGCATTTGGGCTTTGGGTGACGTGACAGACCGAGTGCAACTTACCCCCGTCGCTATTCACGAAGCCATGTGTTTCATTTCGACTGAATACAAAAATGTTCCTGAAAAACCTGATCATGATTTGATTGCGACCGCCGTTTTCTCGCATCCGGAAATTGGAAC
>CALHHQ010000274.1 GCA_938030645.1 uncultured Rhizobiaceae group bacterium | reverse complement strand
TTTTCATACCAAGATTTCATCCACGCAAAGCGCTGATAAAGTGAATAGACACCATCAGTTTCCAATAACGACCATGACTCACGCAAAGCATCGAAATCCGATGTGATGCGCACGTTTAGGGCTCCTAAGCCTTGGCTTGAGAATTCTCCTTCAAACAAAAATGGCGTCGTTTTGGTATTCATCTCACCTGCTGCGATGCAATAAAAACGTTTGTTCAATGTTTTGGTTATCATTTAAATCTAAACAAGTTTTATGCATTTTATTTCCAATCACCCGTAATTTGAGCATCCATGCCGCAAGCGAATACATGGCTAACGCAGAAAGTTCTTTCCGGAATAAATTATTCTGGGCTCGATAAACTGTATCAGCAGGTCGGTGGAGAACTGGGTGTTATCCTAACCCTGCATCATGTGAGACCGGATACAGCCGCAGAATTTTCCCCCAATGCGCATCTATCTGTCAGTCCAGAATTTTTGGAACAGACGATTCAATTTCTACAGAAACGCGAATACGCCCTTGTTTCTATTGAAGAAGCGCGCAAACGCATTTTGTCTGGCGACCGCTCCAAAAGGTTCGCGGTATTCACGTTTGATGATGGATACCGAAACACCGCAGAAATTGCAGCGCCCATTTTGCGGAAATACGGAGTTCCGTATGTCGTCTATTTTGCCACAGGATTTGTAGAGCGGACTGCCTGCAATTGGTGGGAAGGCCTCGAACTGGCGATTTCCAACAATGATGAATTGAAACTGAAGGCGCCCGCTGTGGAATTAGCCTTAAATTGCAAGACATCGGAAGAGAAGAACATCGCATACGACCATCTCGTTGAAGTGTTCACCAATCAAGTAGATGAGTTTGATCAGGCAAGAACATTGCGGGGATTGTGCCCCAAGTCCTACGAACAACTCTTGGTTCGAATGAACAACGACATGATGGCGTGGCAGGAAATCAAAGATCTGCAAAACGATCCACTGTGCACAATCGGTGCCCATTCAATCGATCACCATGCCTTGGCAAGGCTGAGTATCGACAGAGCTGTCCGTGAAATTGAAGATGGCACCGCCATCATGCACAAACATCTGGGAAAACGACCCAAACACTTTGCATACCCCTATGGCTATAAGGCAGCGGCAGGGCCGAGGGAATTTGAGTTCGTACGCAAGGCAGGTTTCGAAACCGGTGTTACAACCCGACCTGGATTGATCTTCCCTGAACACGCTAAGCATTTGACTGCATTGCCACGCATTTCGATCAACGGTCTATTTCAGCAAGAGCGATATTTTTCGTCACTCACATCGGGCTTGCCAACGCGTCTGATTGGGCGCAATCGGAAACTAAACGTCAGTTGATGTGACTGAGTTGTCCGTCGACATCCATTTAATAATGCCCATGGCTGGCAGCACCCATAATACACCGCTGAACATGAAGTAGAGCAAATGTGCATACCATGGCGCATTGGCCAAAGTGGCACTTGCAATGGCAACAGCCACCAAAGCGTAAACAATAACCAACAACACGATGAAAAATGTGCCGACGAGTTTTTTAACTCGGATGGGAAGAGTGGTGCGCATAGTCAAAGCCTTTGTGATGTAGCGATGACATAGACCGAATGTGCTTTGGTTTCCAGAGACAAAACATGGGATATGTGGCACGCGCGACGGCGTGTCGCGACAAACAAACATTTGGCGGGTTTACAATCGCGTGGCGCGGTATCAAAACCCGAAAAACCATTCATTTCGGAAATCCTATGAACACTGCGCATGATATGTCGAATTCTGATCCACACGCATTGGTGCGCTGGTGGCTCTATACGATTGCTCTGTTCGTTGCAGTGATGGTTCTGGTGGGTGGCGCGACCCGCTTGACCGATTCAGGCCTGTCTATCACAGAATGGGCGCCCGTTGCTGGCATCATCCCACCTCTGACTCCTGCAGATTGGTCCGTTGAATTTGATAAATATCGCACGACCACTGAATACCAGACCATCAACAAAGGAATGTCTTTGGAGGCTTTCAAGGTGATTTTTTGGTGGGAATGGGGGCATCGCTTCTTAGGGCGTATCATTGGCCTTATCGCTGTGGTGCCGTTGATTGTGTTCTGGGTTGCCGGAAAACTTCCATCATGGATTAAGCTGCCATTGGTTGGGATGGTCATATTTGGAGGGTTTCAAGGCTTTATCGGCTGGTGGATGGTGAAGTCTGGCCTGACAGAACGTGTTGATGTGAGCCAATTGCGGCTCGCAATTCATCTCACCATGGCCTGTATCATATTCGTTGCAACCATCTGGCTCGCACGTTCTCTCGCGGTTCATACAGAAGACGGGCGTCCTCATTTGGCATGGCAAAGCGCTGCAGTGCTTGTGCTTTTGCTGTTGCAGATATTCATTGGCGGCTTGGTGGCTGGACTCGATGCCGGTATGGCCTACAACACATGGCCGATGATGGAGGGTGCATGGGTGCCCCAAGGCTTGTTTGCTATGGATCCAATTCTGTTGAATTTCACGGACAACGCAAAAATGGTGCAGTTCATGCACCGTGTGTCAGCCTATGTCCTTTGGGCTGCTGCTTTCGCTCACATGATCTCTGTGATGCGCAATGCGGGAGGGACGACCCATTCTCGCCGCGCAATCGCGGTGTTTGTTTTGATAAGTGCACAAGCTCTGATTGGTATATCGACACTCATTCTTCAGGTGCCGATGTCTTGGGCCTTGGCGCATCAGTTTGGTGGTGTTGTGCTGTTAGCAGCAGTCACTGCCCATTGGAGAGCCTTGCGACCAAAACAAGTTTTGTCTTCCACAAAAGGCTTTGGACGCTTAAATCCAACTTATGGATAATGACAAACGCAATTTCTTAGACGTCGCAGAATCTGTCACGGGCCAAACCTGGGTGGAACGCATGAGCCTGATCCAAAAAGGACAGGCCGAAGCGATGATCGAAGAACACAATGTTGAAGGTCATGTGGCGCGCGTCATTGCCGGCAGGGGCGTAGCGTCAGATGAAGCGCAAACATATCTTGCACCCACATTGCGCGATCTTATGCCAGATCCGTCGACATTCACCGATATGGACCGCGCTGTCGCGCGTTTGGTCCAAGCGGTCAACAATGGTGAGCACGTCGCAATATTCGGAGACTATGATGTGGATGGCGCCACGTCATCTTCGTTGATGGCGCGTTACCTCGGTGGGTGCGGTCTCAAGACGGAAATCTATATTCCAGACCGCATTTTCGAAGGATACGGCCCCAACGAAAATGCTATTGCAGAATTGGTGGAAAACGGTGCCACGCTGATTGTCACAGTCGATTGCGGTTCTACAAGTTACGATGCTTTGGCCCATGCCAAAACACTCGGTGCTGATGTGGTCGTGATTGATCACCACCAGGTCAATACGGAACTTCCCGAAGTGGTTGCACTGGTCAATCCTAATCGACATGACGATATGTCGGGCCAAGGGCATTTGTGTGCGGCCGGTGTTGTCTTCATGACATTGGTTGGCTTGAACCGAGCATTGCGTGAATCAGGTTTCTTTGAAAATCGGGCTGCACCGAACCTGATGGATTGGCTTGATATCGTTGCCCTTGGAACTGTGTGCGATGTGGTGCCGCTTATTGGTTTGAACCGTGCTTTCGTCATGCGCGGCATTGAAGTCATGCACAAACAAAAGACACCCGGCCTTGTGGCTTTGGCACGGGTGGCGAGACAAGATGGCCCCGCAGCTCCTTGGCACCTTGGGTTTTTGCTTGGCCCACGCATCAATGCGGGAGGGCGCATCGGCGATGCTTCGCTGGGGGCGAAGCTTCTAACAACCAGTGATGTGCAAGAAGCCGAAGCCATCGCGGAACAATTGGAAATGCTGAACGGTGAGCGCCAAACCATGGAAGCTGCCATGTTGAAACAAGCGATTGAAGAAGCCGAAGCCGAAATTGGTTTGGGTGATGGCCCCTCAATTCTTATCACCGAGAAAGAAACATGGCATGCTGGTGTCGTTGGTCTGTTGGCCTCGCGCTTGAAAGATAGGTTCAGACGCCCCGCATTTGCCATTGCGTTTGATGATCGCGGAATTGGGGCAGGGTCAGGAAGATCTATTGCGGGTGTGGATTTAGGCGGTGCCGTCCGCCGAGCGGTTGAAGAAGGCATTTTGACGAAGGGTGGTGGCCACGCTATGGCCGCTGGCATCACTATTGAACGCGCCAAACTTGGCGACTTCCGCTCATTCATGGAAGCAAAATTGGCTAAAGATGTCGGGCTGGAGCGTGAAAAACGGATGCTGAAAGTGGATGCAGCACTCAGCGCTCGTGGTGCAAGCGTTGGTTTCGTTGAGCAATTGGAGAAAGCTGGACCATTTGGTGCCGGAAACAGCCAACCCATTTTTGCTTTTCCCAATCATGTGATCCGTTTTGCAGATGTTGTTGGGGCCAATCATGTGCGTTTTACTTTAGGGGCGCCTGACGGTGGAGAACTGCGTGGCATTGGATTTCGGATTGCTGATGAACCATTGGGTAAAGCGATTTTGGAGGGGCGAGGCCAAAAAATGCATTTCGCGGGAACATTGGCATCGGACTTTTACAGGGGCACCAAACGTGTTCAATTGCGTCTAATAGATGCTGCAACAGTTTCTGATCGAATTTAAACATTGAATGCCAAGGGCAAGCCTATGACCAAGTTTTCAGCCAATCTCGGTTTTCTCTGGAAAGAACTGTCTCTGCCAGATGCCATCCGCGCTGCTGCAGATGCAGGCTTTGAAGCTGTAGAGTGTCATTTTCCCTATGATGTCGATCCTACAGAAGTCCAGTCTGCGTTGAGTCAAACCGGATTGCCGATGTTGGGATTGAACACACGAGTGGGTGACGCTGAAAAAGGCGAGTTCGGACTGTCCGCCTTGCCCGGTCGCGAAGAGGAAGCACGACATTTGATCGATGAGGCATTTGACTATGCAGCCGCAATTGGCTGTCGCGCGGTTCATATTATGGCTGGAAAATCAGGCGGTACAGACGAAGCACAAAGTGTTTTCAAATCCAACCTTGCTTATGCCGCCAAACGCGCTGCGACTATGGATGCAACTGTTCTGATCGAACCTATCAATCAACGCGATGCACCAGGCTATCATCACAGCACTGTTGAGGAAGCACGCGCGATAATTAACTCGGTTGGTCATGACAACATCAAAGTGATGTTTGATTGTTATCACCTCCAGATTTCGCAAGGTGATTTGTTGATGCGTCTCAAAGATAATCTCGATGCAATCGGCCACATCCAAATTGCAGCTGTGCCTGATCGGGGGGAGCCCGATGCAGGTGAGGTGGACTACACTTGGCTGCTTCAAGAACTCGACGAATTGCCATATGACGGGTTCGTCGGTGCCGAATACAAACCCCGTTTGGACACCAATTCAGGACTGGCGTGGTTGAAAGCGTTCCAAGCCTAGTTGGATTTATTTTCCAGCGCGGCCATGACGCCGCGCAATTCTGCAAGCCCACGCATTCTACCAATCAATGGATAGCCTGGGTGTGTTTTCTTCGAAGCATCATCCAACAATTCATGTCCATGGTCTGGGCGGAATGGTATTCGAGACGAATTGCCCAGCGCGGCGCGTTTGCGATCTTCAGCGAGTAAGACATCCACAAGGCCAACCATATCCGTATCACCTTCAAGATGCGCCGCCTCGGTGAATGAACCGTCTTCTTGCTTCACTACATTGCGCAAATGGGCAAAGTGAATTCGATCCGCAAACGTTTTGGCTATAGCAACCACATCGTTTGACGGATTTGCACCCAAGGAACCTGAACACAATGTCAGCCCATTGGACGGACTTTTCACGCAGTTGAGAATCCAATCAATATCTTCCGCGTTGGAGACGATGCGTGGGAGCCCCAATATACCTCTGGGCGGATCGTCGGGATGAACAGCCATCTTAATGCCCAGTTCTTCCGCCGTTGGAATGATCGCTTTGAGAAATTTTTGATAGTTGGCGCGTAGTGCTGACCGATCCAAGCCCTCATATCCCACCAGCGCTTCACGCAATTGAGGAACATCATAACGATCATAAGCTCCGGGCAGGCCTGACATGATGCTCGTTAGCAACTCATCTTGTTGCTCTTTTGTAGAGGCTTCAAACCAAGCTTTCGCTTGTGCCGCAACGTCTGGAGAGTAGTCATCAATCGCAGCTTCACGCTCGAGCATATGCAGTTCAAACGCTGCCATTTTTACCGCAGAAAAGTGCAGGGCGCTGCCGCCGCG
>CALHHQ010000273.1 GCA_938030645.1 uncultured Rhizobiaceae group bacterium | reverse complement strand
GGGCTTTCCTTTTTCCCTCAGCGTAAATTGTGAAAAAACCTCAGTTGTTACTGTTCGTGGCACTGAACGTGCTGATGCAGGAGCCTTGACGACCGGCGCGTCGGTCTTTTCTCCAGATGTCATCACTACAAATTTGAAATCGCCCTTTACCACTTTCGCCGGAGGCAAGGAGCTTCGCGTTGACTGGTCCCGCCTTGAAGCAAAAGTTGATACCAATTTCAACGCTGGCTTGGACTTGATAGAATTGAGAGGCAATAAGATCAAATTGTCGCGAGACGGTTTGAACGCTTCAACCCGATCTCATCTATCCAGACTCACGCCTGAACTTTGGAACCGAAAGTCGGAAACGAAAACAACATCTCTTCTTTATCGTTTCTGGGTCAAAAACTTCGAAATGAAAAATACAGGTGGTCTTGAAATTCCACCTGCAGATATTCGCGGTGTTGCGGTTCTTCAAAATGGATATCTTGATCTCGTTGATCGTCGTCTGCCCATAAAGTCTGTTCTGGCAGATGGGGCAAATATTCGCTTAGTGAATTTGGTCATTGCGCTGGATGGCGGGGGGCAATTGGGTTTTTCTGGCCCGATTCAGTTGTCGAAAGATGGTCTCATCAGCGGCAAGGTTCGTATGGGCATTGCGGGACCGAAGGCTGTTGCGGAATGGGCAGCCAAAATTGACCCCAACCTTCAGCAAGCAGTTGCGGGACTTGCACAAGCCACTTCAGGAATGGGCAAGCCATCAAAAATTGGTGGCAAAGACATGCGCACTATATCAGTGAAAATCAAACGCGGTGAAATTCGCTTGGGATTCATCAAGCTTGGCAAAATACCGCGCTTACAATTTGATCGTTAGAAGCTAGAAATCCTCCAGCAATTCAAACTCCAGATACAATGTGCGCTGGAGTGGGAAGAGATTGTTGTCAGAGATCAGGGCAAGTCTTTGCTTGCCGTCAGATGTCTTGAACACACTCATCCCTTCCATATTGTCGAGCACCTGATTTTGATCCAGGTCCAATACAACTTCTCCATTGGCGACTTTGCCGCTGGCAATCGCGCCGGACGCAATCTTTCGAACACGGGCTCTTGCACCGGTGGCGAGTGAAAAACGGCGCTCCAAAATGAGAAGATCACCGGACGGCATGAAAGCTGCATCGGTTATGAGATATCGGTCGAGCAGCGGAATTGCGAATTCACTCCAGACTTCAGATTGACGGAAAAACGCACGTGCATGCCCATCTTCATTGGGGCTAAATTCGCTGATTGCCACAAGGTCAAATGGCAAACTTGCGCTTTTGGGAACAGCTGCAATCGCTTCCAATGCGAAGTTGCTTTTCAAATTTTTGACAAAACCCGTTCCGGACAAAACTTGCGACGGTTGTTTATGTAGATTCCCCACCAATGGGAATGAGAGAATTCTCGATTCTTGTTCCATCGACACGAAAACCTTGTTGTTTCCTATTGCCATGCCCTCCGCGTCAGCCTGCCATTTGTTTGAGAAGGGTAAGCCGTCTGAGTTGAGCAACGGCGCGATGAGAGTTTCGGCAAATTGTAAGGGATGTCCAAATTTGTCGCGTTTGATCTTTCCTCGGATCCAAAAGCCGGTATCAGCAATTGCCGTAACTATGCTGTCTTCAGAGACGTGAATGGCAGATAAGCCACCGAAATTTGAATCCGATGATCGCAGAACCAAACCACCCAAAAACCGAAATTTACCAAAATCTGTGCGCTTGGCATCTCGAAGATCTAGATTGGAAATGATCTGGGATTTTACGTTTGTCTCAGCTTTTGCGTGCGTTGTTGTCGCGAAAAACAGAAAAATACACGCCAGCAATGCTGCACAGCGTGTTCGCATTAGCCAATCATGCCTTCAGCACGGCGTCGCTTTGGACGACGCTTTGTCGGTCCCTGCTCTTCAAATAAAGCGGCCAATTGTTCCGTCATTGCGCCAGCCAATTCTTCGGCATCAACAATCGTCACCGCGCGTTTGTAATAGCGGGTAACGTCGTGGCCAATACCGATGGCCATCAGTTCAACAGGTGAATTGGTTTCAATGTCTTCTATGACGTGGCGTAAATGACGTTCAAGGTAGTTGCCTGGGTTCACCGACAATGTGGAATCATCCACAGGTGCGCCATCGGAAATCATCATCATAATTTTGCGTTGTTCAGGACGATTGACGATACGTTCGTGCGCCCATTCAAGCGCCTCACCATCAATATTCTCTTTCAACAGCCCTTCGCGCATCATCAAGCCAAGGTTCTTGCGTGAACGACGCCACGGCGCGTCAGCTGCTTTATAGATAATGTGGCGAAGATCATTCAACCGACCTGGGTTGGCTGGTTTGCCGTCCTTCAACCAAGATTCGCGAGATTGGCCACCCTTCCAGGCTTTTGTGGTGAACCCGAGTATCTCAACTTTCACGCCGCAGCGTTCCAGCGTACGTGCGAGAATGTCTGCGCAGGTCGCAGCCACAGTGATCGGACGTCCGCGCATGGAACCCGAATTGTCCAACAGAAGCGTCACCACCGTATCGCGGAAATCGGTATCTCGTTCCATTTTGAACGAAAGCGGTGCAGTGCGATCGGTAACGATACGTGTTAGGCGTGCTGAATCTAGATAGCCTTCTTCTAGATCGAAATCCCAACCGCGATTTTGTTGCGCCATCAAGCGACGTTGCAGCTTGTTGGCCAAACGACCTACAACACTTTGCAAATGCGCAAGTTGCTTGTCGAGAAATGCGCGAAGGCGCTCTAGTTCGGCATCATCACAAAGTTCTTCGGCACGAATTTCTTCGTCGTGGGCATCTGAGAAGAATTTGTAGTCAGATTTTGGCGGGAGGTTTGACAACGGCATATCTGGGCGTTGTGCTTCACCCGGCGTTTCAGCTTGCTCCTCATTGTCGTCCAGCATTTCTTCGCCGGTGGATTCGGACGCTTCCATTTCGCCGGCATCTTGTTCGTCACCGTCTGCTTCTGAATCATCAGGCGCAGCTTCTTCTGTTCCTGTTGCTTCCTCGTTCTCGCGTTCCATTTCATCTTGAGTTTCATTGGAATCATCTTCTTCGTCGGATGATTCATCGTCATTATCAGTTGGGTCATTGCCCAACTCGTCCGCCATTTCCAATTGCGCAATGAGATCGCGTGTGGCTTCTGCAAAGGCGTTCTGATCTTCCAACTGTTCATCGAGACTATCGAATGCTTCGCCCGCGCGTTCTTCAATCCAATCGCGCCAAAGATCGACAACATTCTCGGCAGACTTTGGTGGTTTGCGCCCAGTGATTTTCTCACGAACCAAAAGTGCAACAGCATCTTCCAAAGGCGCGTCGTCACGTGTGGTCGCGTCTGCGAAACCAGACCGCATGTACTTGTCTTCCAACATCATGTCGATGTTGCCTGCCATGCCTTCCATGGCTTTTGTGCCAATGGCTTCACAACGTGCTTGCTCGACAGCATTGAACACTGCTCTTGCATTGTCACCCACGGGTAGGTGTTGCGCATGTACTGATGTGTCGTGTTTGGCACGACGCAAAGCCATTGAATCCGACAAGCCTCGTGTAACGGCGACTTCAGCAGCTGTTGGGTTTTTAGATGGGTCGGGAAGTCGTACGCGGTCGCCCGACATGCCAGGCTTGTCGCGTCCGTATGTGATTTCCAGTTCAGACTCCTGCGCAATCGCGCGCATGCAGCCAGCCACCGATTGTTTCAGTGGCTCCACATCCTTAATGGATTCGGTATTCCCAGAATTGTCACCTATGCGTGCCATTGCTGATTAAGCCAATGCCACGTTCACGGCGCTTTCTTTCAACTCTTCACCGAAGGCGCGTTGATAAAATTCTGCAACCAGCGAACGCTCCAGTTCATCACACTTGTTCAAGAATGTGAGGCGGAAAGAAAATGCAATATCATCGAAGATCGTTGCGTTTTCAGCCCAAGTTAAAACCGTCCGTGGGCTCATGACTGTTGACAGGTCGCCATTGATGAACGCCGCACGGGTCATATCAGCAACGCGCACCATCTTATTGATGTTGTCGAGACCAGCATCATTCTGCCATTTTGGTGTTTTGGCTTGAACGATGCCCACTTCGTGGTCGTGTGGGAGGTAGTTCAATGTTGTCACAATCGACCAACGGTCCATCTGGCCTTGGTTGATCTGTTGTGTGCCGTGGTAAAGACCAGACGTATCACCAAGACCTACTGTGTTGGTTGTGGCAAACAAGCGGAACGCAGGATGCGGTTCAATCACGCGGTTTTGGTCAAGCAATGTCAAACGACCCGCGACTTCCAGCACGCGCTGAATAACAAACATCACATCAGGGCGGCCAGCATCGTATTCGTCGAACACGAGCGCCACATTGTTTTGTAAAGCCCAAGGCAGAATGCCGTCTTTGAATTCTGTGACCTGTTGGCCGTCTTTCAAAACAATTGCGTCTTTGCCGATAAGGTCGATACGAGAAATGTGGCTGTCGAGGTTCACCCGAACGGTTGGCCAATTCAAGCGCGCGCCGATTTGCTCAATATGCGTAGACTTACCCGTACCATGATAACCTGTAACCATGACGCGGCGGTTGAACGCATAACCTGCAAGGATCGCCAGTGTTGTGTTCTTATCGAACAAATAATCGGGATCCAGCGGCGGAACATATTCGTTTGCTTCGCTGTAGGCTGGAACCATCATATCGGAATCGATACCGAAAACTTCACGAACCGAAACCTCGCGGTCCGGCATGTTGGCGTGCTCGCTCATGGGGAAATGCTCTTGAGTAGGGGGCAACTTTGAGGGTCGCCCGAAATTGATAATTTTTCTTGGAATTTATCTAGCAGAACATTCCGCTAGCACAAACCCGCGCGCTTGAGTTGTTTGTAGGCCTGAATAATTTGACGCAGGCGATCTTCAGAAGATCGGTCGCCACCATTGGCATCGGGGTGGTTTTCTTTCACCAAGGCTTTGTATTTCTTGGTGATGTGCTCACTGGACGCTGTTGAAGGCAGACCAAGGTCTTTTAGAGCTTTTTCTTCAAGACGCTTCAGTTTGCGTGGCCCGCCTGTGGATGGAATTCTTTTCCCGTCAGGCGTATAGCGACTTTGAATTTTCGCATGCCAACCCGGTGTTGCACGCAATGTGGATTCATCAACTGGTTGGCCAGGACGGCGGCCACTCATAGGCTTGGTCGGACGATTGCCAGTGATGTTTTCCTTTTGGAATTTGGCGATTTCATCATCGCTTAAACCAGAGAAATAGTTGAAGTTCTTGTTGTATTGCCGCACATGGTCGATACACATGTTGATGTATTGGCCTTCGCGATTGCGCCCCATTGGCGCTTTGTGCGGTCCGGGCTTTTCGCAACCTTCCCAAGCGCATTGGCCAGCAATGCGCGCTTCTTCTTCCTTTTTCTTTGCCCCACGGGGCTTAATGCGGATTTTATCGAAAATGTCGGAATTAGAAGCCATGTTACCTATATTGGGTTTGCATACGGAGACAAACAACCATTCAATCGCAAAAGGATTGCGATATTGTGGGTTGCGGATTTTGCAAGCCATAGTCCATAGACCAGAAAGCGCAAAAAAGCCACCCATGGGTG
>CALHHQ010000272.1 GCA_938030645.1 uncultured Rhizobiaceae group bacterium | reverse complement strand
TGCATCCGTGATGATTGGTTGGATTGGCACAGTTGAACTGGCAGCGCATGGAATTGCACTGCAGGTGGCCAGTATTGCATTCATGGTACCACTGGGCTTTGCGCAAGCGGGTTCTGTGCGGGTGGGCAATGCACTTGGCCGCCAAAATTTTATGGATGTGGGACGCGCTGCATATATCACATTTATCATCGCGATCGTTTTCTCCGTGTTTTCTGCTCTTATCTTCATTCTCATTCCAGAAATGCTCATCGGGCTTTTCGTTGATTTTAGAAACGCGGATGCTTCGCAGGTCATTCTTGCGGCTGTGCCTCTGATATGGATGGCCGCGGCCTTTCAATTGGTGGACAGTGTTCAAGTTGTTGCCAGCGGAGGGCTGCGCGGCATCAAAGACACGACAGTTCCTATGATCATAGCCATATTTAGTTATTGGGGCGTGGGGCTGGCTGTAAGTTACGTTCTTGCATTCACCATCGGCTATGGAGCCGCCGGCGTTTGGGCCGGACTGGCTTGTGGTCTTGCCGTTGCTGCTGTCGCCCTCACCCATCGTTTTGTGTATCGCGAGAAACTGGGGCTTCTAAACAATTCGTAAATTCTCTGCTCACGATAAAGTCAGCACTCTCGACCAGGAGTTGAGTTTGCAATTGGGTTCAGCTCTCATAAGGTGCGACCAAATAACACTCTCGGGAGCAAACGATATGAGAAAACTATTAGCTGCAACGACATTCATGGGTGCGATGTTCGCCTCTTCAGCCGTTTGGGCCGCCTGCACCACTGACGTCAAAAAAGACGATTTGACAGCAGAACAAGCGACTGGACTTTACGAGTGCATCAAGGAGAAATTGCAAGCGGGCTACGCTGCAAGCGGCGATGCGCGCACGACTGAATATAAAAGCTGGAAACCTGCTGCCACGGCACCTGCTGCTCCTGGCACCCACGGGAAACGCTTCCTCTACACATTCGCAAATGATGTCGCTTTTGAAGAATACACAAAATATTCAGACGAGCGCGGCCCTATGCCTGTTGGTTCAGTGTTGGCGAAGGAAAGCTTCAATGTGAACAAAAAGGGCGCTGTGAAGCACGGCCCACTTTTCTTCATGACCAAGGTTGCCGCTGGAGGCGAAGCCAAGGATTTCGGTGATTGGGTTTACGCTGCCTATTCACCAAAAGGTAAGCCGATGAAGATCAGCCAGAAGTTCTGCCACGGTTGTCATGGCGCATATGACGATCAAGATTCAATGGGTTATCCTGATGAAGATGTACGCTTGAAAACCAACTAAGAGTTTTATGTACTCCATAAGAAAGGGCCGGTTCTCACGAACCGGCCCTTTTTGTTTCGACGCCATTCAGTTCTAAGCCGCCAATTTTTTGTCGATGCCTTCAGTGACCATTTTTTGAACACCTACGAAATCAACTTTACCTGCGCCAAGAACAGGAATGGAGTTCATCACATACACATCTGCTGGAATCATCAGATCCTGTGCCTTGCGAGATTTCACATAAGCCATGAATTCTTTGCGGGTCGCCTTTGGCGCGTTTGTCACCATCACAAGTTTCTCACCTTTGCGAGCATCTGGAAGTGTCGCCACAGCGGTCATGCTACCTTGCCACAAGTCTCCAGCCAATTGTTCGACAGCAGCGAGTGAAACCATTTCACCTGCGATTTTTGCGAACCGTTTTGCACGGCCACGGATGGTGATGAAACCATCTTCATCAAACGTGACGATATCGCCCGTGTCATGCCAACCATCTTCCAGCGGTTCCAAAACGCCCGGATTTTCCGCGCGCAAATATCCGGCCATCACATTTGGACCTTTCACGTGAAGACGACCGCCTTCCTCAACACCTGGCACATCCTCCAGACGCGACTCTATGGACGGCAACAGTTTGCCCACAGTACCCGCCTTGTTGAACATAGGTGTGTTGATGGAAATGACAGGAGCAGTTTCCGTCACCCCGTATCCTTCCAAGACCCGCAAGCCAAAGCGGTTCATATAAATTTCACGGGTTGAAGCTTTGACCGGTTCTGCCCCTGCAAAACAATAACGGATCGAACGGAAGTCATATGGATGCGCTGTTCGTGCGTACCCGTTCAAAAACGTGTCCGTTCCAAAAATGATTGTCGAGTTTGAAGAATAAATCAGCTCCGGCACGATGCGGTAATGCAGAGGTGACGGATAGAAATAAACAGGAACACCCGAGATCAGAGGAAGAATGGTTCCTGCGGTCAATCCGAATGAATGGAAGATCGGCAGGATGTTGAACACTTTATCGCTCGTGCCAAAATCAATCCGGGCTGCAGCTTGTGCTGCATTCGACAGAATGTTTTGGTGCGTGAGAACCACACCCTTTGGTGTACCTTCCGACCCTGATGTAAACAGGATGACGGCTCGATCATCGATATTTCGTCGAACATGGGGGATGTCTTTGCGCATCAAGCCTTTTAGCTTGTCGACTAAAGTTATTGTCTCGCGAAGGTCATCCAACCACACAATTTCAACCTGCTTTTGCAATTCCTCAATCACGGCATCCAGTTTCGCTTGAGTGACAAACGCCTTTGAGGTGAGGATGGTTTTTACCTCTGCTGCTTTGCAAGATGACAGGATGCTTTGGGCTCCAGCCGTGAAGTTGATCATCGCAGGCACTTTTCCTGCCGACATGACACCAAGCACTGTTGCAATGGCACCATTTGCGTTTGGCAGCATGACGCCCAATGTGGGTTGATCAGCAAACAGGGTTTGGAATTTTGCACCCAGAACGGAAGCGCCAGTAAGTAGTTTGCTGTATGACAAGTCGCCTGTCACCGGATCTTGTACAGCGAGTTTTCCCATGCCGCGCTCTTTTGCAGTGGCAATCACTTTCTCGATCACCGTTCCATCAATAGGCGTGGTCTCGAACAGAAGACGAGACATGGTCTCATAAAGCTTGGCACCTGCTGCCGCGCGACGAGGGCGACCGCGAAGGTTTTCATCCACATCCAGTTTTACAGGTTCAAGAACCGTCACCTTCACTTTTGGAAACAGGCGACGACGAATTTGCCCTTTCTTCAAACGTGAAAAGAATGAACGTTCGAGACCATCAATGCGGATCGGTACGACCATTGAGCCCGTACGATCAGCAACCATGGCAGCGCCATCATACACTTTCATCAAACTGCCTGTGACCGTGATGCGACCCTCTGGGAAGATCACCAATGGATCACCGTCACGTACAGACTTAATCAGCGTACGCGTGGCCATGGGCTTTGATGGGTCAAGCGGAAGCGCTTGTGTCATTTTAAGGAACGGCTTTACCCACCATTTTTGTGCAATGGTGTGATCAATCGCAAAAACTGGTTCTTCATCAGTCAATGCAAGCGCCAACGGACCGTCAAGAAAACTGACATGGTTTAACGCCAGGATTGGCGCCTCGCCTGCTTTTTCTATGTTCTCAAGGCCTGTGACTTCCATACGGTAAAACGCACGGAACATGATGGAAATGAAATCGCGGAATGCATTTGTTGGGAGATATTTCAACATCAACCATGCGGCTACAACATTGAGAATAGATAAGAGGAACAACAGTTGCCCAATGGAAGCTCCAAAGGCTTGAAGACCTGCCATGGCTGCACCACCAAGGACCATGAACGCAGCGCCCAAAACATTGGCTGCTCCAACAACACGGGCGCGCCGATCTTCATCCGCCCAATGTTGAACAGCCGCAAATGTTGGGACAACGAGAAAGGCACCTGCAATTGCCATACCCGCCAAATCAATAGCGATAGTGATTGTGGATTGTCCTGAGAAAAATCCTGATAGGCTGTCCTGTGCCGGAAGTGTTTCAAGCCCGCTCACTGTCCAAGCCAAATGGAAGCCGAAAATCGCCATCAGTGCAGTCCCCAAAGGTGCCGGCAGAAGAACCAGACGACCTGCTGACATCCAAGCGGCAATGGCAGAACCGATGCCAATCGCAACAGCAAAGACGGCCAGATAGGTCGTGATTGCAATTTCGTTGCCGCCCAGCGTTTCTTTCACGAGGGTCGGCATGAGGGACAGGATGATCGCTCCCACCAGCCAAAACCAAGCCGCCATCAAAGATGCACGCCAGATGCGAGTGTTCGCTCGCACTTCGCCCAGCAAACGCCAGGTTGAGCGCAAGATGTTTTTATCGATTTCGAGATCGGGAGCTTTGCTGCCTGTCGCCGGAATTGAGCGACTTATGAACCAGCACCCAAAGGCGAAGGCCATCATCATGGGGCCAAATATCCAAACGCTCACACCGTTTAATGCAGCCATGCTGGCGACAACCGTTCCACCCAAAATGGCGATAAATGTTGCCGCTTCTATCCAGGCATTGGCGCGCGGCAGTTCTGACTTCTCCAAGTGGTCTGGCAGGATGCCGTATTTGATCGGTCCAAAAAGAGCCGAGATAACTCCGAAATAAAACAGAGCAATCATCAATATTGTAACCGATGAAAACCCGATCCCGATGATGGCGACTGCCGCGCCACCAATTTCAAAGAGTTTCAAACGCTCCGCCATCCAAGCTTTGTCGAACTTGTCAGCCATTTCACCGCCAAGCGCCGACAACAATAGGAATGGAAGCATAAAAATTGCGCCCGCAACGGTGACAAGAGTGCCCGATTGTTCAGTTGCGACAGTTGCAAGGATCAGAAAGATCAAAGTGTTTTTTAAAAAATTGTCGTTGAAGGCAGATAAAAACTGCGTCCAGAACAAAGGTGCAAATTCGCGCTTCGACATGAGATTGGTTGTCATAATGGTCCTCCGCCAAACAGCCCACCCTCACAGCGTATCGTTTGGCCTGTTTCGAACTGATGAAGTTAGTTTTAAACCTCACCAAATGATAGCTATTGCCCAACTTCAAATCAGAATAATTGAACAATGTTCATTTATGTAACTCAAATTTGAACAACGTTCAAGTCTGTATATGAGATTCTTTTGGGCGTTGATAAATTGTGGTTATCAAATTGTTTGTTAGAGAGGTGCCCGCCCTGCTCAGCCGAAGCCTAACCCGCTTCAAACCAAAACGAACTTGCCTTGCATTGACAGATCATCTGGCTTATATGTTTAGAAAATCTCAGGCAGTTGTCAGAGTGGGTCCCTCGGGAACCCGCTCTTTTTTATGGCCTGATCTCATATATGTCGGCGTGAACGCCGTGACCGAAAGCAAGTGATTGACCGATACGACTGAAAATATGGACGACAATTCCGCTGATGCCCGCCTCGTGAAAGAGGAAGGGTTGGATGCTGTGGTTGCGTCAGTGATCGCGCCACCGATTGAAGACCTCGGTTTCCGCCTGGTGCGTGCGCGGATGTTCGATCACAACGGACTGACCATGCAGGTGATGGCTGAGCGCCCAGATGGCACGATGTCGGTGAATGATTGTGAAGCCGTCTCCCGTGCGATCTCACCTGTGTTGGATGTGGAAGACCCTGTCTCCCAAGCTTACAATTTAGAAATTTCCTCCCCCGGCATTGACCGACCGCTTGTGCGCCGCAGTGATTTTGAAACATGGGCTGGCCACACTGCCAAAATCGAATCCGCCTATTTGGTTGATGGTCGCAAACGCTGGCGCGGCATTTTGGTCAAGTTAGAAGGCGACGATCTCGTGCTGCGCCGCGACAACGCCGCAAAGGGCGAAGAGGTTGAAGCCCGAATTCCATTGCAGTCGATCAGCGCGGCCAACCTTGTGCTGACGGATGAACTTGTGCGTGAGGCTTTGAAACGTGACAAAGCCTTGCGCAATGCAAATGATATTGAAGACGACGACCTCGACACCAACAACTGATTGAAACCGAACCACTAGGTTCAAATTATTCCGCAGCCTGAAACGAGAGCTGCAGCTTAACGGAGAAGACCCATGGCAGTTAGCGCCAACAGACTTGAACTTATGCAAATCGCAGACGCGGTTGCCCGTGAAAAGTCGATCGACAAAGAAATTGTTCTCGGCGCTATGGCCGATGCCATCGAGAAAGCCGCCAAGTCGCGCTACGGTTTGGAAACAAACATCCGGGCCGATATCAATGAGAAGACTGGCGAAATTAAACTCCAGCGACTGTTGGAGGTTGTCGACACTGTTGAGGATTACGACACGCAGATCGATCTCAAAGGTGCTTTGAAAAAAAACGAAGCTGCAAAAATTGGTGACCACATTGGCGAACTCTTGCCACCAATGGATTTTGGTCGCATTGCTGCCCAGTCTGCAAAACAAGTTATCGTGCAAAAAGTGCGTGACGCGGAACGTGACCGTCAGTTCGATGAATTCAAAGATCGTGTTGGCGAAATCATCAATGGCACCGTCAAGCGCGTTGAATATGGCAACGTGATTGTCGATCTTGGACGGGGTGAAGCGATTATCCGTCGTGACGAGCTGATCCCACGCGAAATGTATCGCTATGGTGACCGCGTTCGTGCTTATATCTATGACGTGCGCCGCGAACAGCGCGGACCACAAATCTTCTTGTCCCGCACACACCCACAGTTCATGGCGAAACTCTTCCAGATGGAAGTGCCTGAAATCTATGATGGCGTAATTGAAATCCGTTCCGTTGCCCGCGACCCGGGCTCCCGTGCGAAAATTGCCGTGATCTCCAATGATTCCGGTATCGATCCTGTCGGCGCATGTGTGGGTATGCGAGGTTCTCGCGTGCAAGCCGTTGTTGGCGAATTGCAGGGCGAGAAAATTGACATCATTCCTTGGTCACCAGATGCGGCCGGCTTCATCGTGAACGCATTGCAACCTGCTGAGGTGGCTAAAGTTGTTTTGGACGAAGAGCGCGAGCGCATCGAAGTTGTTGTTCCTGACGAACAGCTGTCTTTGGCAATTGGTCGTCGCGGGCAAAACGTTCGTTTGGCCTCACAATTGACTGGCTGGGATATCGATATTCTCACGGAAGAAGAAGAATCTGGTCGTCGTCAGGCAGAATTCAACTCCAACACCGCAACATTTGTGGAAGCATTGAATGTTGATGAGATGGTCGCTCAGTTGCTTGCATCTGAAGGGTTCTCCGATCTGGAAGAAGTTGCCTATGTGGAACCTGATGAAATCGCGATGATTGAAGGTTTTGACGACGAGACCGCTGGTGAACTTCAAGCTCGCGCGCGTGAATATCTGGAGAAACAAGAACAAGCTCTCGACAACGAACGTAAAGAACTTGGTGTTCAAGACGACATGCGTCAGGTACCGAACATCACCACACCGATGATGGTTGCCCTCGGCAAAAGCGAAGATGACATCAAATCGTTGGAAGACTTTGCAGGTTGCATTGCTGATGACTTGATTGGTTGGAACGAACGCAAAGATGGTGAAGTGACACGCCACCCAGGCATTCTGGATGGATTTGGTATTTCTCGCGTTCAAGCAGACGAGATGATTATGGCAGCGCGCATTGCGGCAGGTTGGGTGACTGAAGAAGATCTTCAAGAGCCAGAAGCCGTGGAAGAAGTTGTTGAAGTTGAAGAAGACAAACGCGCTGCGGTTGTTAACGTCATCGAGGACACAAGCGTCTAGGCCGTTTGGTCGAAGATTTGGTTGAACACGGGGATAGATATGGCGGAGCGCACCTGCATTGTTACACGCACGGTGTCGTCGCCAGATAATCTTATCCGCTTCGTTGCGGGACCTGATGGAATGGTGGTCCCGGATATTAAAAACAAGTTACCCGGGCGCGGTGTCTGGGTGACAGCCAAGCGGGAACTCGTTGACCAAGCCGTGAAGAACAAACTGTTCGCTCGCGGTTTGAAGACGCAGGTCAAAGCAGACGATACTCTTGGCCAATTGGTTGATGACTTGCTGACACAAGCAGCTTTGGGTGCATTGGGTTTTGCAAAAAAGGCCGGAGAAACCTTAACGGGGTCCGGCAACGTTGATGAAGCTGTTCGCGCGGCCAAGACAATTGCCATCCTGCATGCCAGCGATGGTGCGGAAGATGGGCTGCGCAAAATTTCTCAAGCTGCCCATGCAGTTGGAGAAATTCGCAAAAGAAAAGTAAGGGTCTGGAGAATCTTCTCATCAGACGAATTGAATATGGCATTGGGGGCAACAAATGTGATACATGCAGCCCTAATGAAAGGCGGAGCGGCCGAAAACTGCTTGCTTCGCGTTACACAACTAAACGAATTTCGTGGAATGGAGCCATCCTGATGGGTGACCGTTTGATCAAAAGATTGTCGAACTGATGTCGGCTAAACAATGAAAACGGCCCCGTACAACCTAAGGGGGTCAAAAAGGTAAAGTAACTAGATGAGCGATTCCAATTCAGGCGACGACAATAAATCTGGTGCACCACAGCGTGGCACCCTGTCGCTAAAAGGCCGTGGCGGTACGGTCAAACAAAGTTTCTCCCATGGACGCAGCAACAATGTTGTTGTCGAAACCAAGAAACGCCGCATTGTGAAGCCTGGCGACGAAAAGGCTGTATTTGCACCCAAAACTGAATCTGTGACACCGGCAGCACCTAAGCCTGCCGAACCTGCAGAAGTGGCTAAACCCGCACCGAAGCCGGCAGAAGCTTCAGGCAATCTTTCAGCTGGCGAAATGGGCGCACGTGCCCGCGCGCTCGAAGAAGCGAAAATCCGCGAAGTTGAAGATGCAAAACGTGCCGAGGAAGAAGCTGCACGCCGTGCGCTGGAAGATGCTGCAACTCGTGAAGCACGCGAGAAGCGCGAAGCTGAAGAAGCCGAAGCTGCGGCCAAGAAAGCAATTGAAGATGAAAAACGCGCGGCCGAAGAAGCCGAAGCTGCTCGCATCGCTGCTGCGGATGCATCTGCTGCTGCGGCAGCGGCTGATCCTGACGCGATAAAGAAGTCCAGCGCTGCTGCACCACTGCGTCCAGTTGAGCGCCCAAAAGAAGCGCCAAAGCCGTCGCGCCCAAAAGGCGGAGACGACCGCCGCCGCACGAAGCTTACTCTTTCAAACGCTTTGAATGCGAATTCAGAACGTTCTCGTTCGCTGGCTTCCATGCGACGTCAGCGCGAAAAGCAGAAACGTGGCCAACAATCTGGTCCACGTGAAAAAGTTATGCGCGAAGTTATCATTCCTGACACAATCACCATTCAGGAACTCGCCAACCGAATGACAGAACGCGCTGTGGATGTGGTCAAGTTCCTGATGGAACAGGGCCAGATGATGAAGCCGGGCGATGTGATCGATTCCGATTTGGCGCAATTGATCACGGAAGAAATGGGTCACACAGTAGTGCGCGTTTCTGAAGCTGATGTTGAAATCGTCGATGCAACGGAAGACAAACCCGAGGACATGCAAACTCGTCCTCCGGTCGTGACCATTATGGGCCACGTGGATCACGGTAAAACAAGCCTGCTGGATAAAATCCGAGAAGCGCGTGTGGCTGCTGGCGAAGCCGGCGGCATCACCCAGCATATTGGTGCTTATCAGGTGGAACGTGATGGAAAGAAAATTTCCTTCCTCGATACGCCTGGTCACGAAGCATTCACTGCCATGCGTGCCCGTGGCGCTGCATCGACTGATATTGCAATTTTGGTTGTTGCTGCTGATGACAGTGTCATGCCGCAAACCATTGAATCCATCAAGCACGCCAAAGCTGCTGAAATGCCCATGATTGTCGCGATCAACAAAATGGACACCGAAGGTGCTGACGCTCAAAAAGTACGCACTGAACTTCTGCAACACGAAGTTTTTGTGGAAGGCATGGGCGGCGAAATTCTAGACGTTGAAGTGTCCGCTAAAACCGGAGACGGCATCGACAACCTGCTAGACGCTATCAATCTTCAAGCTGAATTGATGGAGCTGAATGCAAACCCAAGCCGCAACGGTGAAGGTATTGTCATTGAATCCAAGCTTGAAAAAGGCCGTGGTGCAGTGGCTACAGCGATTGTTCAAAACGGCACAATGAAAGTGGGCGATATCATCGTGGCTGGAAGCGAATGGGGCCGTGTTCGTGCCCTGATCGATGACCACGGCAAACAAATGAAAGAAGCCGGACCTTCAACACCCGTTGAAATTCTAGGTCTTTCAGGCGCTCCTTCTGCTGGTGATCAAATCGTCACCGTTGAAAATGAATCCCGTGCGCGTGAAATCTCTGACTATCGTGCACGCAAAGCGCGTGAACTGTCTGTTGCCGCACAAGCTGGACAGCGTGGATCTCTCGAACAAATGATGAGCAACCTTCAATTGAAGGGAGCCGATCAAGCTCCATTGGTTGTGAAAGGCGACACCCAAGGCTCGGTCGAAGCGATCAACGCGTCGCTCAATGGTCTCGGCACTGATGAAGTGCAGGCGCGTATTGTTCATTCCGGCGTTGGTGGCATCACCGAAGCTGATGTGACACTCGCAATTGCTTCCTCAACACCAATCATCGCGTTCAACGTTCGTGCGAACAAACAAGCGCAAGAACTCGCTAAGAAAGAAGGCATTGAAATTCGCTATTATTCGATCATTTACAACCTGATCGACGATGTGAAAGCAACGCTTTCTGGCATGTTGGCACCTGAACGTCGTGAAACCTTTATTGGTTACGCTGATATTCTCGAAATCTTCACCCACTCCAAAGTGGGCAAGGTTGCGGGTTGTTTGGTCACTGAAGGCCACGTGGAACGCGGCATGGGTGTACGCCTGTTGCGCGACGATGTGGTGGTTCACGAAGGCGACCTCTCCACACTCAAGCGCTTCAAAGACGAAGTGGCCCGTGTGGATTCAGGCACAGAATGCGGCATGGCATTCAAGAATTACCAAGACATGCGCAAAGGCGATGTCATCGAGTGCTACACAGTCGAGATGATTGATCGGAGCCTTTAATCGGCTTCATATACCGACCAAATAATGTGGTCCCAATGCTAATTGGGCCACCTTTCAATGGTGAATTAGATGTCTAAATCCAAAGCTCCATCGCAACGCCAATTGCGTGTCGGTGAACTTGTGCGTCACGCACTCACTGAAGTGCTGACCCGCGAGACATTTGAAGACAAAGCCCTTAAAGGCCAGATGATCTCTGTATCTGAAGTACGTATGTCGCCTGACTTAAAAATTGCAACTTGCTTTATCTCCCCGCTGGGTGGCCGTAAACAAAACGGCAAAGGCGAAGCCGACCCCAAAGCAATTTGCAAGGCACTTGCTGCCAATGCCAAGTTCATTCGTGCACGCGCAACCGCGCATCTCAATCAGATGAAATACATGCCGACATTTCGTTTCTTGGAAGACACGAGCTTTGAAAACTTTGCAAAGATTGATGCACTGTTGCGCAGCGATGTTGTGCAACGTGACGTGAACAAGAGCGAGTAGTCTATGGGACGTCGCAAAAAAGGCCGCGCCATATCCGGCTGGCTGGTGCTTGATAAGCCTTATGATTTTGGCTCTACACAAGCCGTCGGAAAAATTCGGTGGTTGTTTGACGCTCAAAAAGCGGGTCATGCTGGAACCCTGGATCCACTCGCAACCGGTGTTCTTCCTATCGCATTGGGCGAAGCCACCAAAACTGTTCCATATGTCACTGACGGCGAAAAGTCCTACCGTTTCACCGTTCAATGGGGTGTTGAAACCAACACAGACGACGCCGAAGGCGAAGCGGTCAACACATCAGAAAAACGCCCGAACCGTTCTCAAATTGAAGCGATATTGAACGACTACATTGGCGATATCCAACAAGCTCCACCCGCATTCTCAGCCATAAAAATTGATGGCAAGCGCGCTTATGCCGAAGCACGCGCAGGAAGAGAAATTGTTTTGGATGCGCGCACGGTCACAATCGAAACCTTCGAACTCATAGAATGCCCCGACGACAATCATTCTGTATTTGAAGTGACCTGCGGCAAGGGCACATATGTGCGTGCACTTGCCCGAGACATGGGGCGTCAATTGGGATGTTACGGACACATCCAACAATTGCGTCGCACCTATGTCGAGCCATTTGAAGAAGTCGATGCGATCAGTTTGGAAACACTCACAACACTTGAAGGAAATGTGGATGCACTCGACAAATTTCTGATCAGCCCTCTTGAGGCCATGGATGGGTATACCGAAATTCGCATGAGTGAAGACGAAGTCCGTCGTATTCGCATGGGCAATCCAATTATTCTGCGTGGCCGCGATGCGCCGATTGAAGAAGAAGACGTGTGTGCTGTTTACAAAGGTGACCTCGTTGCAATTGGGGATGTGGAGAAAGGCTGCTTTCAGCCCCGACGCGTGTTGCAAACATCACAGAGCGCACAGACGGCGCTATGATTTCAGAGGCACTTTCTCACTTGCCGCCTGCCCCACAGAACGATAAACACAACCAACGCACCCGTAGCTCAGCTGGATAGAGTGCTGCCCTCCGAAGGCAGAGGTCGCGCGTTCGAATCGCGCCGGGTGCACCATTTTACATTTCTGCATGTCCAGGCCTCCTAAGATATTGAATGGTAATGATTTTTTTGCGTTCGAAAACCCGTTTTCACGGTGATATGCAATACGGTCAATAAAGGCCAATCTAAGCACTGTTTTACGTAGATGCATTTGACCCGAAGCCCATAGTTTCCAAGGGTTTGAGAGAAACTCGAGAGCGAGTTCGAACATTTCCTCAAAGGTGTGTCTTGGTTTGTCGGAATTGGCCAGATTTTCAGCCAAAATAAGTTTCTGCTTTTCCAGTTTGGCGATTTTACTTTCATAAGCTGTGATAACACGAGGGTTGTCAGCTTCTACGATCCGATCAAGCAGCTGGTCGATCTGATCATCCACCTTAGATAGGTCGTGTTTGAGTGTCGTTGTGTTGGCTGTCATCTGCCCCAGTCTTTGAGCCCAAGCTTCTTTAAACATCGCCTTTGCAATTGTCACAAGGTTCTCTGAGGGCTGCATCGCTTGCAGGATGCCCTCAAACTGCTCTTCCATTTTGTTACGCGGAATAGACTTGCGATAGCTTGAGCAACCTTTGTGGTGACAAAGGTAGTAAGCGTGTTTTTTACCGGTGCTGCTTTTCGACCAGCACGCTGTTAGAGGATGGTTACAGTCGCCACACTCTACAAAGCCACGAAGGGGGAAGTCTTCATTGATATCCTTCCTTGCGGGCGCGTAGGCACCTTCCTCAAGGCGGCGTTGAATTTTCTCGAACGTCTCAAACGAGATTAAGCCTTCATGGTGGCCCTTGCGAAGTGTAACACCCCATTTGGGAGCTTCAATATAACCGGCGTAGATTGGTTTCCGGACGATATCAAAGATACGCTGATTGCGAATCTCGCCATTGGGTAGGTCTTTGGGGAAATCTGGTTGGCTTTCTAAGAAGCGTTTCACTTCGACCTGAGTTTCAAATCGGCCAATTGCGAAGCCTTCTAAAGCTTCCTGAAGAATGGATGCATAGGGTTCGTTGCGAACGAGCATATTCCCGTGACCATTCACGCGCGCGTATTTGTAGCCAATTGGCGCTTGAAAGCACCAATAACCATTCATTGTTCGAGCACGCATTCGGTTTTTGGTTTGCTCGGCATTCTTTTCGCGTTGGTGCTGCGAGACACTGGCGAGCATGTTCTCAACAAGAATGGAATCTGAGTCTTCACAAAATTCAATTGTCGGGCTTTTAAGGATACCACCAGCTTCTCCGATTGCTGCACGAAGCTGCAGATGAGCTTCAATGCCACGAGCCAAGCGGGATATATCATCGATAATAACGACGACCGGTTCTTTGGCACGATGCGTGCGCAGAAATGCTAACATCGCCTTCATACCAGGCCTTGTCGTGAGTTTGCCGCTCATATCGTCAGTAAATGTTTCCACCACCTCCAAGCCTTTGAAACGGGCGTATTCACGACAACGGGTTTGTTGCGAGCCGAGACCGTCGCCAACTTTAGTTTGCTTGGATGAGGACACACGGCAATAAACAACGGCTTTTGTTTCCGGTGTAAAATCTTCTTTTTTTGTCATCATACCTTTTTCCTTTCCGTGCGATCATCGGTCGATTGATCCACAGCTTCCGCAAATTCTGTTTTTGGGTATCCTTTCTTTGAGGATATCACATCTGTGGCCATCAGTGATGATAAATCTATTTCTTGCTCACACGCCTGCTGTAGCGGATGCACGCCGAAGCCCAAGTCAACGAACCCGACGATGATTGACCAAAGGCTTTCAAGAAACGCTTGTTTCTCGATTTCGGACAAATCAGAATTCCTCAAATGGCTTTCGTAAAGCTCATAATCTATTTTCAGAATTGGCCGGTCAGGCTTGGTTTCATCACAGGATGGAATGTCGATATCTTGGGCTTCTGGCATATGTTTGGTCCTTCCTATGCTGGTTGACGCGAACGGGGACGTTTGCGTGACTGATTTGAGTTGGAGCGTGATTGAGCCTGTCGTTCCTGCTTCTCCGCTTCGATCTGAGGGCGGTAGTATTTCTCTTCGAGGTCTTTGCCCCAGTCATAGAGCTCACCATCAGCTTCAGCCCGGAAGGTTTCTGTCATCAACCGCTTGGCTCCGGCATTCGTGATTCCGAGCTCTCCAGCCAAGTTTGACGCTTGATAATCGTAGGCACGATAAAACGGCATTTTGTTACCGTCCTTGATCATCCCATGGATTTCCCGAGTGGCCTGTTTGGCTTGCTCTGGAGCGTTCTCAGGAAGTTGTTCTTCCCGATCCATGAGGTGTTCTCTAAGCTCGTTCATGGACTGACCAGTGCGAGCCTTGAAAAGGTCACGCAGAGTGGTCTCAGCTTTCATCGCATCAAACTTCTCAGTTCTGGAAAACGCGTGCGAATAGTCGCCAAGCTTTTCCTTGAATGTGCCAGACTTACGGATCTCGTTTTCAAGAATGCCGGTTATGGCAATGGCTTCTTGAAACTGATTGTCTGTCAGCAATCGACCTGAGAAGCTTTCTCGGGCATGAGCAACACGCTCATTCTCTTTGGGGGCATATATGTTGTTCATTGTCTTTCCTTTCATTGTAGAGTGAACAAAAGCGGAGTTTCGTGAGACCAAGCTCAATCGTTCCGCCAAAAGAAACGGCACAAAGTCAGTTTGTTTTTCGTCTCTAACTGATCGCCATATTGCTTGCCCTAGTTGGCAACATTGGCGCATCGAAAAGGTTTCTCAGTGGCAATTCTCATGTTCTAATCGGACCAATTGATCGCCTTTTCCTGCGCTCTGTTCCATCACGCCGGTCTGTGGCGCTTTCGAATTGTTGTTTGGCAGAGTGCTTCAATTCGCGTGTTGGATTTCCACGTTCCAAAAGCGCGCGCTTTTCTTCCAACTCCTGAAATTGCAGGCCGGAGAGTCGTAGCTCATACTCGAAACGCACCTGTCGATGGGCTTGCCGTTGGATGGCTGACTTGTCGAAATTGTCCCGGCCAAAGAAGCGGTGTTTAAAGTCTTTAGACTTACCGCCAACCTTATCGATCAGTTTGCGCGTGGCTTGCTCCACGCGAGATTTATATTCCAACTTATAATCGCGCGCCTCAAACCTGCGCTTCCCATCGAAACGTTCTGTGATCTTTTGAAAGGCTTTCCAGTCCTGCGCAGAAAGTCCGTGCATGGCTTGGCGCTTGAGCGTGGCCAGTTCGAAGGTTTGTTTCAATTCGTTTGAAATGCTGAAACTCATATCCAGTCTCGCTTTGCTGTTTGTTTTTGCGTCTGTGCATCCGAATTTGATATTTTAGGTGCATGAAAAAATTCAAAGATTTGGATGACATCGAAGAGTGGCTTGCACCCATGGATTACCAAGGCTTTTGGTATATGATCGCGCCCTATGACCTGATCTTGCAGGACCGTTCTCACTGCGACGGGCAGATCAAAAGTGGCGAAGTCGAAGAAGCACTCATTCTCAGCTGTCTTAAAACTATGGCGCGCATGGAAATTGGCCAGCAACAGGATTTGCGTTGGCGCTCGCCGACGCCTTGGGTGCAAGAAGTGAAAAACATCTAGGAAGTTCATCGTGTTGAACCCCCAATACTCTTTCTGAAACGAATGAGGGGACATGTGCCGTTCTCGGCATCACGCCAGAACTCACCACTCGGCCCGATATAACTGCAGGCGACATAGATAAAGCTCGCGTCGTTTTGGTTGCCGCTGTAGCGGTAATTCCAAATCACATGAGGCAGCCCCCATGCCTGATAGAGCGCAAATGCGATTGCTGGAACAATCAGCCAGACAAAGTAGATCGGACGAATGAGTTGCGGCTTCATGATGCATCTCCAGTCGCCAAAGTGACTTTCACATCTGGAGTCAGTTGACCACCTTCAAGCGGGTTGTCTGCCAATTCAAAACAATAGGGCGCAATTTGGTTTTGTGCGATTTTGCGACAGTGGATGAAGCCCACATCGGCCACATGAATGATTTGCTCATCGGGTGGGAGCATCATGAGCTCGTTTGCCGTGAACAAACGCTGCTTGCCCAAATTCAGCCCACCAGAAAACGATGGGTCTTTTGAATTCAGGTTGAGTGATGTCTGGCGCGAATGGGATTCACCGATGGACTTACTGACGCGTTCGGCCTCTTCGAAATTGGAAAACTTCAACCACTGTTTGATCGTGCAATTTTCTTCTAACAGCGCGGTTTCCCGCTCCCCGTATTTACGAACGCTGTCTTGCCTGCTCTGTGTAATAAAATGCGCTCTCGCACCATAAGCACGATAAACCGTGATACGGTTGATCAGGTTCTTAAGTGGCGCGTTGCAATACTCGTCCAGAATATAATCACATTTACCGACGCGCCCCGAAAGCTGGGCTTCCATCAGCGCTAGTGTATGTAAAGCGAAATTTGGACCAAGCCGTTCAGCGTATCGCGCAGGATTGACGAAGCAGACAATCCAGTTATCGCGGATCAACTCTTCATGGGCTAATTCGCTTTGAGCACCAGCAGAATGAAGCGCCGTTCCAGGCGCATAGATTTTAAGCGCAGTGATAGCCGCTTGTAGATGTTGGGTATAATGTTCTGGGTTATGCTCACGCATTTCAAGAACGCGTTGCGCCATCGACTGGGACGTGATGTCTCCTTCTTCGATTTCAATCTCGAGTGCAGAAACCCACACTTGAGGATCGCTGATCAGCGCAGACAAACCGCCGGGCGTTGCCAAGCGTTCATTGTGATTCAACAAGATGCGCTGACCCAGCTCCAGAAACTGTGAACGTGGTGCTTCGCGCCAATAGAAATTTTTGGAATCACCACTGGGCTCTTCAATCAAAGTATGGCTTTGATTTTCCATGACGAACTGCAGATCGCCAGGATGAGAGTTCTTTGCAGTGATTGATGAGCCAAATGCATTCAGTTCGATCCGGTGTGGATAATCCGCACCTAAGACATTAGTGTCATCGACCACACCGAACTTGCGACCATGCTTGATGCACATGTCTGCTATTTGGCTTGCGATCTCGCCGTTTTTAACATCATTGATCATCAAGGCACGCTTGTGATCGCTAATCAGACTTTGAATAGTCGTCACACCGACGCACGTCGTCTTCCCGCCACCTGTGGCTGCAAACGTCAGTGATGACGCAGATGAGGTGGGTTCGCGGATCGCTTGACCATCAAACGTTAAACCGAGAAGGCGTTTGCCGATTTGATTAGGATTGGTCATCGATCATTCCTTTTGATTTGAGGTCATCGGAATGAGCAAGATCATCGGCTTTGACCTCAACGCCTTGCGCCATAAGCGCTGCGATTGACTTATCGCGGCTGTGAAGTGCGATGATTTCGCCAATGGCTTTGATCGTGAGCACAACAGTGTTCAACCCCATGATGATGGAGACAAACCCGAAACCCCACCACTCAATGGAGGATGGCCAAGACACCCACGAAATAACGCCGCAAAGGCACGCCATTAAAAACATTCCGTTGATACGGAGTTTGGCTTTGAAAGAATGTTGGAGCGTGTTCATGATACAGCACTCCGGTTGGCCGAGCGCATTTGTATGGCAATCTCTTTGCGAACGTCATTGAGGCATGCATATGAGCCCCAAACAGCATCAACCAACTCACTGCCGCGCAGATCGCGCGACAGGAGTTTGAGTTGACCCAGCCAGAGGCCCATAAGAATAGAACCGGAGCCGATACCAAGCAGAAACATAATTTCAGTGGCATAAAGAAGGTCAGCAAACATCATGCCGAAACCGGCCAACCCGCCACCAAGGAGAATGGCTGGCACCAATGCGGGACGACGAACCGACACAACCTTAATGCCGTCGAGGGCATAGGTGTCGCGGTGTGTGACAAAAGCATCAGTTTCGATTTCTAAGGAACCAAAAATCATTTCATTATCCTTTCATCGCGCAAGCTGGCGCATGCAGCGCAGTGGTGAGTTCAGAAGTGAGGTTTTGAATCGGTGCTGGTGTCAGCAGGCGCAAGCCTCCCGCGTGCAGACCAAATGCAATGCGACGCTTTTCCAAGGTGAGAGATGTTGCGCAAGCACAGCGCGTCTTTGTTTTGGAAGCCGCATTGGCGAAGCGTTGTTGGTTGGCTTCTGCCAAGCGTTCTTGTTGAGCTTGCAACTGATCAACAAATGGCAAATTAAAGTTGCCGTGGTTGCGGCAGAGCTGTTTGCCTTCACGACCAAACCAAGTGCCAAAGATGGAATTGCAATCAAGCTTCGGCACAATAGGTGTCGTTGGTCGCGATGACTTAAGTTCGCTTACAAGCGTGGCTTCGCATTGCTGGGGCCAATCAGATTTTTCAATCAACCTTTCACCAACCAGTTGGCCAGTGCCAAAGACACTAATTAAGCCATAGGCAATCAGCCCCAAGACAAGCCCGCCACTTAAAGGAAGAGAGTTGAAATCCATCACATCTCTCCCTGAGCCGGACCACGATTATGGTGGCGGTTCGAGCGACGTGCTTTTGGCGCAGTCCGTTTTTCACTTAGTGTGTCGGAACTCGTTTTGTTCTTTCGAGTTGGGTCAGCAACATGATGCCCCCAAAGCAAAGAAAGCAACGTATAAACCCACAAACAAACCGGAAAAATAACTTCGACGACTGCTGTCAGCATCGCAATCGGAATGAAATGGCCGATATAGGCAAGTGTGTCCGAAACACCCGCTTCGCGCGGGAATACCGGACGCGGCGTATGGCGCGCATTCACGGTATCCAAAACCTTATTCAAGCTTCGACCGTGTTTACCCAGCAGGGTATTTAGCCGCTTCGTGGCAGTAGGGTTTTCTGCAACAACGAAGCCTGCTGATAGTTCATCGGCATACGCACGCAAAAACGAAACGGGAATGGCTTCATTGAGTTCACTCACAAGCTGGATAATTTGGACGTCGATTTTTTGGAGTTGACCGCGCTTGTCCTTGAGCTGGACTTCGCTATCGTCCAGGACTGATTGGTATTCGCCAACCAGTGCGTTGAGTTTTTTGAGCGAAGTTCTGCGGACCAACTCGCCAGCTTCGACCTGTTCTCCAACATTGTTGGCGCGACCTGCCATTTCTTCGAGTAGGCGTGCAACAGTCCCATATCCGGTGCTGCTAGCACCTGAAACACAAGAGCTTTTGATCTCGCAGGCCGCTTTTACAGGAAGTTCGCGGTTGATTGCACGTACCACGGGCAGAGTTCGACCTGCTTTCGTCGCCTGAGCATTCCGCTCACCAATATATTGAACGTAGGCTTGCCCGTGTTCGGCCAAACGAAGTTCTTCAACCTTCGGTAGGGTCAAGCCAGCCAACGTGCTTGTGAAAAGGCCGGTACCCACAAATACAACTGAGAAAAGGCTGGCAGCCCCCGCAGTTGTATAACCGCGTGCGGCGAGATCAGTGCCTTTATCAATCGCAATGCGATTGACGCAGAAAGCTGCCACGCTTGCGCCACCTGCCAATAGGCCAACTTTCACAATGCCACCGATACCGTTGGCGTCAATCAGGTTAGGTGTGGCAACGCCGAGTAACGCGCCGGAAATGAGAGATAAAACCGGCACAGCCCACCGGTCCAATTCAGGATACTTCTTTTTCGGCAACTGGCGTGGCGTTGTTTGTTCATCAGTATGCAAGTTATTGGTCATGGGTTCTCCAATTCGGAATGTGTTTGGTGGAACCCTGAATCAAATCGGGGTTCCCAGGGATGTTTTGGAATCAGTTGACGTGGCGTTTTCCGCCGCACGGCCCGCATTGGAGCCCCGCTCTCAAGTAACCGGTCCCAGAGCACCAGGGGCAAACTCGGATTGTCTTTTTATGCTTGAGGACGTTCGCGGATGAGCAATCAGTCGAAACTGACTTCATCGTTTGTGATGCTTCAGGATTCTTCGTCAGTGTACAAATCTCAGCAGGCGGTGCTGGTTGAGCCGCAATTTTGTCGGATTCCACAAAGTTGATCTCGTGCGACCATTGGTCGTGATGAAGATTTAGCTTTTCAAGAAAACCATCATCTAGTTCGTCAACAATTTTGACATCGGTATCGTCGAGAGATTCGTCACTAAAGGATCCATCGGCTTCGTCTTCAAAGCTTGGAGAGCCGTTACCGTGAGGATAAGGGTCGGTTGGTTCGTCACAGATGATCCAGATAGAGTCATCGCATTTCGTTTCAAATGTTTGGGCATCTACGATCTTCGGTAGTTCAACTGCGAAGTCGTCGTCCATGGCATTAAGGTGCCACGGGTTCCGGTGTGGGCAGTCCGGACAAATAGACCAACGGATCGGGTCGCCGACTTCGTCGCGTTCAACAAATTCGGCACAACATGAAACGAGCTCATAGTTATGGTTGCGATATTTCGTTTGAATAGGTGCGGACATAGTTATCCACCTCCCTGACTTGGTCGAAACCGCAAAAGCGGAGTCGACTAGGAATTCAGAGAGCAAAGCGCGCGGTGCTCAGGCCATCAGCCTGAACACAACTTAGGTAGTTAGAAAATTATGTCAAGAAATTTAAAACGATAATCGTTTTATTTTTTTTCCGAATTGTCAGGCTGGCTTTTGTTTTGCCATCTTTGGGCGGGTTTTCGCCGTTGGTAATTCAATATCTGTAGGAAGACCTTCTTGGTGATGCTCTACCCAACTGCGCACTGCACGGGCAGCAGGTGGATCAATAATGTCTAGGTGTGCTGTCGTCATAATGCCGTTCAAGTAACCCCGTTCGCCGTATACGCGCCTTAAGAAATCTGGCAGTCCTTCACTTGTGGGGCGGTCCTTATAAAGTTCCGGGGCACTTTTTGGAATTTCCCCAGTCCACTTCTCTTTGCGTTTTTCAGCCGAGTCAGCAAGTCGACTTACCTCGCCAGTGGGGAGTTGTGATAGGGCGTCAAATGCCCTTTTTAGTTCTTTTTCCCGTTCGTCATCCAATTCCAACGTTTGATCTTCACCGGGAAGTTCCCGATCATTATCCTTTCGTTGTAATAATAGCCTTTCTACGGCATTTTCGTCAAATATTTCTTCATTCAAACAAACAAGTCTTTTTAAAGATCCGTAACCACCATGAATAGTTGCTGTAAATACAGCAAAATCACCAGATTTTATATTTATTGATATTTCTTCGTCGATAATATTTAGGAAAAACGAACGAGACTTATTTGTTAATTCATCTTTGAAGTAGCCAATTCCCAGATCTTTGTCGATTTCGGTAATATGTCCGGTCAAAACATCATTCTCCGTGTTGATTTCGCTCTTTTTATGGGTGTCTTTCGTCGCCCCAAATAGAATCTTATGGCCATCTTTTGTTTTGACTATTCTTGGTGTCATCGAAGCAGGATCATAGCTACCGACTTCCGGAGCAGAATCTGTCGATGCTAGTTCAATCGTCTTTGGAGCACTTTGCTTCTCCCCTGGCAGCAGATCATCGCGATGATCTGGACGCGGAGAAACAATGGGGCCTTCAGATTTCGACGGCGATTTGTCGCGGTCAACCAAATTCGATTCTCCTCATTTCACTCGTTAGTTCAAATTGCAGATAATGGCTTGTAGCAATCGTGTTCGAGATTGCAAAATCTACACCAGAAAAATTCTTTGCCTAAGTGGTCTTTGCTGTGCTTATGCTATTTCAAGCTGTCAACGTCGTTGCGAAATTAACTCGTCTGAATGGCAGAACCATATGTTGAGACTTTGACACCCAACACGTCAAATGGATGACGGTCCAAATGAATATGTAAGCTCGTTTACCCAGACGGGCTGCCATTTAGCGCTGCTTTAATACGTCTTGAAAGTGTTCGCGGATGAACACCAAAACTGGCAGCTAATTCCGAAGCAGTATGTGAACCGCATTCTATTTGATCTTTTGCCATCAGGGCTTGGCGATCATTTATCTTAGGTTTGCGACCTAACTTTGCTCCGCGACGCACAGCTGCCTTCAGGCCTTGTTTTGTTCGCTCAGATAGATGATCACGTTCGTGCTGTGCAAAAGCTGCAATCACTGTGAAAACTAATTTTCCATGGGCGGTAGATGTATCAACGCCTAGGGTCACAATTTGGAACTCAATGCCGCTTTGGTGCAACCGTTCGGCTTGTACTAGCGCATCAATCGTAGAACGGAATGCACGGTCCAAATCCCATACCACAAACGTATCACCTGGCTTGAGTGTGGCCATGACTTCTTCATAAATAGGTCTCTTCTTGGCTATTGCCGAGGTTCTTTCGACATAAAGCTTGTCGCAAAGAGGCTTCAACCCATCAATTTGCCTGGCTATTTTTTGTTCTTCAGTGCTGACTCGTAGATAACCAAGCTTCATTTATTGTTCTATATCAATGATTTAAATTCGTATTTGCGCGCGCCGAAGCATTGACAAAAACGTTCCTTTTCCTCCTCAATCGCGAAACCACTCCTATCGAGCGGCCAAAATCGCTACCTTATTATTATTTTACGATATTCTTGATGACGGATGCAAATTTCCGTAATGAATGCTATAAATGACAAAATCGAACGATTATGTCGGTTAACGAACGGTTAACATTAAGTAAATATTCACGAATTTTGGCTATCCTATTACCTATGACTATTGTGAGTACTCATACCAACGCGCAGGACCGAACATTTGATGCTGGTTTCGTCATGAGCGAAATGCCTACCAAACAACGCTTTGCCTTTGTGAACGGCGTTTTGCAAGGATTGGCTTATGCGCGCTTTCGCAAAGACAAGCCTGACGAAACGGGAATGACCTGCATTCAACAATGGTTGTTCAGCAATAAGTCAGATCGCTGGAAAACCGTTGAGGCTGCATTCAACAAGTACCAAGACAAGCCCCCAGCCGTTTTGTTGCATCTGCTGGCGAAGAAAGAGTGTGGTGAATAGATGATTCAATTGGCAAGGCATTTCCGCGATAAAGAACGCAGCCGTCATTCCGAGCTGCTGAATAAGCGCAAGTGGTTTATCAAAGCCAAGCAGAATCAAGAACGCCGCGAGGAAATTGCCGAGCAATCTGAAGACAGCTTCATTGCCTTGGCCTCTAATGTGATCATTGCCACTGAAATTCAAATCCGCGAATTCGAAGCCCGCATGGATGCGTTCGAAGTTAAGCTCGACAACTATGATGCAAAGTTGACTGTCTTTGATGAAGCCGTTGCACGTGCATTGCTCGAACAGATCAGCAAACTTGAATTGTTGGAGGCTGAACAACAGGCCATGCTGGATTCCGCTTTCACTCTTGAGGATGGGCGCAAGGTATTTCGTTCGGAAGATGGAACATTCGCCGTCGATGAAACTGGAAGCAAACTTGGCCAACTTGAGTTTGAATCACAAGACATTCCGATAGGTCGTGACAGTGCGGAAGACTATTTGAAAAAGCTGGACGATATCGGTTCCACAAAATCAGAGATCGACCAACTCCATCAAGCGCAACAAGATATTGATGCTGCCAGAGAGAGCAACGCAGAGGCGCGCGATATTCTGATGCGCGGTCGCGATCTGGCGGGCATGGAAGATGTCAGCGTTGGTGAACTAGATGATCTCGACCAAGAATTCGATGACGCCATGCCGAAAGGCCTTCCACGTATTCCAACTTCAGCTATGACGTTCGTATCGGGCATAGAGCCGTCAGCGCCTCCAGTGACCAAAAACAGCTTTGCTGGTGTAGCTGGTAAGCTGGCACACGTCCCCGCAATATCACCCACAAACATTCCTACTCGACCAGAACTTGGCAGCTAACTGAATCGGCAACACAGCATGTTGCGATTGAGTTCAATTATCGATGAGATCATCAACATGAATAGCCGAGAGCGGGCTTCTGCCAAATTGCCAATTCAACGGAAAGCAGATGCGGAATTTCGGGACATAAAAGGCACCGAAAGGCGGAATGGTGAACAACTTGTCATTTTTGATTTGGGTCATCGTTTTCTCCGCGACATAGCTTAGAATTGAGCCAATAACACTGCGACTTGTCGAACCGATTGGCCGAAATTAACAGACGAACAACTTTGTATTATTAATTTGGCTTGAGATTGAACTCAAATTGGGCTGCTGAGAATGTCCAAAGAAACGTGAGAGCATATGTTGTGCGCTCGTCTCTTCGCGCTCCGCGTAATGTGGAGCCACTCTATTCTGATACACAAGGATTTGGTTTTTCCTCCCTGCGCTCCTGTACTCGAGGGTCGAATTTACAAATTTGAATTTGTTCCAACAACTCTCTTGGAGCACTTGGTGGAGCGTCGCTCCACGCCCACGCACCAGATAATTTGCTGTCTGATGACAGTTTAGCGTATGACAATTTCGCATATGACAAATGAACACCAGAAAGGTCAGCTGACTTCAAGTTTGCTGCTGTCAGGTTTGCTCCAACCAAGCTGGCTCCTTTTAGATTGGAACCCTCTAGATTGGCTTCAATCAAAATGGCTGCATCCAAGTTAGCCATTTCCAAATCAGTTCGCTTCAAACTGGCCCCTTGTAGATTTGCTTCCTCAAGATTTGCTCCTGAAAGTTTTGCTAGGATAAAGCGAGCTCGCTGCAGTGAAGCATTCGCTAAGTTGGCGTTGGTAAAGTTGGCTTGCTGCAATCTAGCAGATCTCATATTGGCTTTTCTTAAAGTGGCATTTTCCAGATCAGCTTGACTGAGATAAGCTCCTTCCAAATTGGCTTCCGACAGATCAGCGCCCGACAAGCCAATATTGTGCATTTCAATGTTTTTTAGTGAGGCGCCTTCTAACTTTATTCCTGCTAGGCTTGCCTGAATGACATACGCACCATCCATGTTAGCCTTGGCTAAATTGGTTTGGAATAAGTTTGAATTAGACAAGTGGGCTTTTACCAAATTTGCCGATTTGAGGTTGAGCTTACTTAGATCGGAATCCTCAATTACGGCTGCACGAAGGTCGGCTCGTTCCAAATTTAGATAACCCGCGAACACGTCGTTTTGCATCAGTTCCTTTAACAAAAAACCGCGCTCTGGACTTAGTTCCACGAACCTAAATTGCTCTTCCAAGGGTTTGCTCATTAATAGTTCACCACCATTTGAAATTGCCAAATGATAAGGTGTGCTTGCGTTAGCGAAGCTTTTAACGCGTTTAAGCAATTGATCAGACAGATAATATATGTAGGGCGAATTGTCTTTCCCCACAGCTGTTTTTCTGGACCTGGTCACTCGACAAGAAGAATGTTTTGAAAGTCCGACATCACATGTTCGAGAACCCGGATTTTCTGCCGCCCTAGTAATCTCTGATACTTCTTTGCGAATATCTTCGAACAGATTTGACATACCTAGAGATAACGCTGCTCGTCTTCCCCCTTCCAACAAAATTGAATTGGCAATGTTTGCTTGGGTTTGCAGTTGGATTTGCAAATTCTGATCCTTGATCTTGGAATTTTGATCCTCCAATAGGCCACTTTGCTCAATGAGGAGCTTATTCTGACTTCCGAACAAATCGTTCTGATCATCTAGTTTCCTGTTCTGCTCGTGCAGCAGAAACAGTGTTGCCACACCTATTAGCCCGCCCAATATTGTTACCAAAAACCAAGCGTAAAACTGCATTGCCCCGCGTCTTGTCCACCAAAGCCCAGCATTGATCACTGCCGTACGCTGACGATCCTGCGAAGATGGGTTTTGTACCCCTTCAGGGGTTGTCACGAGGTCCACTAGTCCGGTTACTATTTCGCTCCCATCCATAGCCATATTGATACCCAACCTATGCTTCACAAACCAACAGATCATATGGAAGGCGACTAGTAAGAGGAGCCCAACCGC
>CALHHQ010000271.1 GCA_938030645.1 uncultured Rhizobiaceae group bacterium | reverse complement strand
AACACGACCTTTTCAGGAATGACGTTTCGACTGTTGGGATAGACATCAATATGACCAATGGCGCCAACAGCGTTGGGGGCATTGTCCATGGCTATTTCATGCACCAGCTCCGTCACTTGTGCCAAACCGCGCCCAGCATTTTTGCGCATGGGCATGGGGGTGGAGCCAGTGTGCTGGCCTTTGCCTGTGACCGTGCATTCTATCCAACGCAATCCTTGGCCATGGGTGACAACCCCAATGTCTTTGCCTTCGGCTTCCAGAATTGGCCCTTGTTCAATATGCAATTCCAAAAAGGCGTGCATTTTACGGTCGCCAACCACTTCATCACCCTTCCAGCCGATGCGCTCCAATTCGTCGCCAAAAGTTTTGCCTTCGGCATCTACCTTTTCGTAAGCCCACTCTTGGGTGAATTCTTTGGCGAAGACACCAGATGCCATCATGGCGGGCGCAAAGCGTGTGCCCTCTTCATTTGTCCAATTTGTCACCACAATGGGGTGTTTGGTTTGAATATCCATATCGTTGAGTGTGCGGATGATTTCCAATCCGGCCAGCACCCCAAGCACACCGTCGTAACGGCCACCTGTTGGTTGGGTGTCTAAGTGGGAACCAACATAGACGGGGAGTGCGTCCTTGTCGGTTCCCTCACGGCGCATGAACATCGTACCCATTTGATCCACTCCCATGGACAAACCGGCCTCCTCACACCATGTCTGAAAAAGTTTGCGCCCCTCAGCATCTTCATCAGTCACTGTTTGGCGGTTTGAACCGCCCGCAATGCCCGGTCCGATTTCAGCAATTTTATGAATAGAGTCCCAAAGGCGGTCGCCATTGATGCGAAGGTTTTCACCTGCTGCGGCCATTTGCGTTCTCCAAATAAAATTTACCAGTCGGTAAAAGATTACAGGTTTCCCCCTGCGCCTCAAGGTGTAAAATGACATTGGGGATAGGTTTATGCCCTGTTGCAATGGAGTGTTCTTTTCTTGTCGAAACCAAAGCCCCAAGCGCAGCAATCACGTGCGTCTGAGACGCGCAAACGCACACGTATTCAACAAGAAAAAGAAGACCTTATTTTAGAAGCGGCGCTGGACGTGTTTGCCAATCACGGATTTCGAGGCGCAACGATTGATCAGATTGCCGATCAAGCAGGCTTGTCCAAACCTAACCTACTATATTATTTTAAAAGCAAGGAAACGATCCATCGGCAACTGTTGGATAGATTGCTGGACAATTGGCTTCAGCCGTTGCGTGAGTTGAAAGCCGATGGGGACCCCGTTTCAGAGATCAAATCCTACATTCGCAGAAAGTTGGAATTGGCGCGTGATTATCCGCGCGAAAGCCGATTGTTTGCCAACGAGATTTTGCAAGGCGCACCGCGCATTGATGAAGAATTGTCCGATTTAAAGGTGCTGGTGGATGAGAAGGCAAAGATCATTCGCAGTTGGTCAGAGGCGGGGTATCTCAAAAAGTTCGATCCTCACCACATGTTTTTTGCGATCTGGGCGACCACACAACATTATGCCGATTTTGACGCTCAGGTTCAGGTGGTTCTGGGCAATGTGGGCCAAGGCGATGGGCGTTTTGAAGATGCAGCGCGCTTCTTAGATCAGTTATTTGTCGAAGGCCTGGCACCTTAAAAGCAGAATTGGAACTCCCCGAACTTGAGGGAATGTTCAGGAAGCTCCAACCATCAAGAAGGCTTATCAGATGTTTAGCCAAATGGTCTGGGGCGTTCGACCACATGGGTGCCGCATCAACCTTCGTTGATCTTTGTATTCAATTACTCCGCTGCAACAACCGATGGGTTGTTGGGATGTTCTGTCCAGTTGCCATATTTCTTCACAACCTTTTTGCCCGTACGAGCATCCACTTGCCCCGCTGGCACCTGTTCCATCGTGATGCAGCTTTCAACAGGGCAAACATTGACACATAGATTACAACCCACACATTCTTCGTCAATCACTTCAAAGTGTCGCTCACCGTCAAGCATGTTTGTAATGGCTTGGTGCGAGGTATCTTCACAGGCGATGTGGCAGCGGCCGCATTTGATGCAGGAGTCCTGATCAATCTTTGCTTTGGTCACATAATTTAAATTGAGATATTGCCAGTCGGTCACATTGGGGACGGCGCGCCCAATCACATCATCCAACGTGCGGTGACCTTGTGTGTCCATCCATGCTTCCAAACCGGAAATCATTTCTTCAACGATTTTGAAGCCGTAGGTCATGGCTGCGGTGCAGACCTGAACATTGCCTGCGCCAAGTGCTAGAAATTCTGCCGCATCGCGCCAAGTTGTAATGCCGCCAATTCCGGAGATTGGAAGGCCCGCGGTTTCTGCGTCACGACCAATTTCTGCAACCATATTCAGTGCAATGGGTTTTACAGCGGGGCCGCAATATCCGCCATGGCTTCCTTTCCCATCAATGGATGGTTCGGGTGAGAAGTCGTCTAGATTTACAGATATGATGGAAGAAACTGTGTTGATCAGAGACACCGCGTCGGCTCCGCCTGCTTTGGCGGCACGAGCAGGGTACCGAATGTCCGAAATGTTTGGTGTCAGCTTCACAATCACAGGCATGCGTGTGGTTTGCTTGCACCAGCGAGTCACCATCTCAATATATTCTGGCACCTGGCCAACAGCGGCGCCCATGCCCCGTTCGCTCATTCCATGCGGGCACCCGAAATTTAGCTCAATCCCGTCGGCACCCGTTTCTTCCACCAGCGGCAGAATGCTTTTCCAAGCCTGTTCTTCACAGGGCACCATCAGCGAAACGACCATGGCACGGTCTGGCCATTTGGCTTTCACTTCTTTGATCTCGCGAAGGTTCAAATGCAGATCACGGTCGGTGATCAACTCGATATTGTTGAGGCCGAGCAGGCGGCGATCAGCCCCCCAAATTGCGCCATAGCGCGGGCCATTCACATTGACGATGGGCGGGCCATCTTCGCCAAGCGTTTTCCAAACCACGCCGCCCCATCCGGCTTTGAAAGCCCGTTCCACATTATAGGCTTTGTCCGTCGGTGGTGCAGAGGCAAGCCAGAAAGGATTTGGAGACTTGATGCCACAGAAATCGTTTGAAATGTCAGCCATGGGTTTTCTCCTCTATACGCTCAATGCTTTGGTGATGGCTTCAGCTGCATCGCGACCCTGGGCGACCGCAGTGACTGTCAAATCGTCACCTGAGTTGGTGCAATCGCCTCCCGCCCAAACATCACTAAGGCTCGTGGCGCCTTCTTCGTTTGTGGCGATACGCCCTTTGTCGAGCTTCAATTCATCTTCCAGAGTATTGGAGTTTTCATCGCCAAAAGTTTGACCAATGGCACGAAACACCTGATCGGCGGCCAGTGTGATCATCTCGCCAGTGCCTACAAGCTTCTTTTTGTTCATCTGGGTGTATTCAAGCGTGATACCACTCACCGAACCTGCCTTGGTTTTCAGCTTTTGCGGCTGCAACCAATCACGGATCACAACCCCATGGGTTGCTGCAAGTTCTTGTTCATAGGGCGATGCATTCATCTGGTCTTGGCCGCGTCGGTAGCAAATGGTTACTTCTTCCGCACCCAGCAGTTTGGCTTGGACCGCGCAATCAACGGCAGTCATGCCGCCACCGATGACCACGATGCGACGGCCAACAGCAATCTTTCCTTTGTTCTTCGCTTGGCGAAGCTGAGCGATGAAATCCACAGCGTCCATGACGCCGACTGGCTCTTTGCCTTTCAAGCCAAGAGCATTTACGCCCGATAGTCCCATGCCAAGGAACACTGCATCATGATTTTGGCGCAGTTTTTGCAAGTTGAGTTTTGAGCCTAACGGCTGATTGTATTTGATATCGATACCACCGATTGCGGTGATATAGTCCACTTCGTGTTGCGCGAAATCATCGACTGTTTTGTAGGCAGCAATACCGAACTCATTCAGTCCGCCCGGTTTTTTGCGAGCTTCATAAACGGTGACTTCGTGTCCATGCATCGCGAGGCGGTGTGCGCAGGCAAGACCCGCAGGCCCGGCTCCCACAACAGCAATAGTTTTTCCGGTGGCTGGTTTTCGTTCAAAAAACTGTTTGTTCTGTTCCATCGCGTCGTCGGTGGCAAAACGTTGAAGCAGCCCGATTTGAACAGGTTTCCCTTCTGCCAATTCACGCACGCAGGCTTGTTCGCATAAGGTTTCAGTCGGGCAAACGCGGGCGCACATGCCGCCTAGGATATTCTGTTCCAAAATAGTTTCTGCGGCACCCGTAGTGTTTCCTGTCGAAATCTCACGAATGAATTGCGGAATATCAATCGATGTGGGGCAGGCGGTTACGCATGGTGCATCGTAGCAAAAGTAACATCGATCAGAAGCCACCAAGGCTTCGTGTTTGTCCAATGGTGGATGAACATCTGTGAAATTGTCTTTCAACTCACTCGACTTTAACCGACCTGCTGCAACGCCATCTTGCAGTCGTTTTTCAAGTGCTGAAGCAACCATGTGTCTCTCCCAAATGCGTCCGACACAATTTTTGTGCCGCTGTCTTGGGAGAGACTATCGCGTTCTAAAAATTTATCAATTGGTAAAATTTTTAGAAACTGGAATTATAGTGCTGCAATTCTGGCTTTGGCAGCATTGTATTCATTTGCCAATCGCGCCACCAAATCTGCAGTTGGCAACACTTCTTTCACTGCACCAACACCTTGGCCTGATCCCCAAATGTCTTTCCAGGCCTTGGAAGTGTCTGAGCCAAAGCTCATTTTGCTTGGATCAGATTCGGGAAGGTCGTTTGGATCCAAACCAGCAGCTTCGACGGAACCTTTTAAATAGTTCCCGTGAACGCCTGTAAACAGGTTTGAATAAACAATGTCATCAGCTGAACTTGCGGCGATCATTTCTTTATATGTATCAACTGCGCGCGCTTCTTTGGTCGCGATGAAAGCGGACCCGATATAGCCCATGTCAGCCCCCATAGCCTGGGCTGCAAGGACCGAATCGCCTGTTGCGATTGCGCCTGACAACAAAAGTGGGCCTTCAAACCATTCGCGAATTTCTTGAATGAGAGCTAATGGTGAGAGTGTTCCTGCATGCCCACCTGCACCTGCAGCGACTGCGATGAGACCATCAGCGCCTTTTTCAATTGCTTTGTGAGCAAAGCGATTATTGATAATATCGTGCAGCGTGATGCCGCCATAAGAATGTATGGCATCGTTGAGTTCAGGTCGCGCACCCAAAGATGTGATGATGATCGGAACTTTGTATTTCACACACATTTCAACGTCGTGTTCCAAACGGTCATTTGATTTATGAACAATTTGGTTCACTGCAAACGGCGCAGCGGGTTTGTCTGGGTTGGCTTTGTTATAGGCATCAAGTGTTTCCGTAATTTCGGCCAACCATTCATCCAATTGTGAGGCTGGACGCGCGTTCAATGCAGGAAAAGACCCAATAATTCCCGCTTTACATTGTTCGATGACCAATGGCGGATGCGAAATAATGAACAAAGGAGAAGCAATGGCGGGCAACGCAAGCCCGTCTTTGAGAATGGATGGAACTGCCATGAAAGAGATTACCTACTTTGTGAATGCATCAAAATCTTGCCCTACAGAACAAATTCTTACCAATACGTCAATTGAGCAGGCGCAACTGCGCGCATTTGGCACCAAAATGGTGGCACAATTCACAGGGTGGGCAAAATCATTGTGACGTTGCGGTAGAAAATCCGCACAACAATGTTTGCAAATGGGTTGCGCATGGATAAAAGCGTTCAGGGGATACGGGATTTCGGGAGTTTAAATTGGCAGGATTTGAAGATTTAATCCGCAGCGCAATCGAAAAGCAGGGCAACCTGTCTGCCGAGGGGCGTGAAGGTATCTACAATTCTTCACGGCAAGCATTGGAACGGATGCTGGCCAATAACCCGACGCTCGATCAAAACTCCGCCACCACTCAAAGACAACGTTTGCAAAAAGCAATCGTTGATATTGAAGACAGCTACAGAAAAGCGGATGTCTCAGCACCAGCACCAGCACCAGCACCAGCACCAGCACCAGCACCAGAAGCTGCGCCTATTGCGCCGCCAATACCGCCCATTCGATCAGCTCCGCCAGCGCCTGAATTGAAGTCACAACCTTTGCAAGACGTCAGGCCAGCAGAGGTCCAAACAGGTGATTTGTCCAGCGTTGCGCCCAATCGACCCGCTGCCGTTCAACCATCTGTAAGCGCGCCTGCGCGAAATCAGCCTCAGCCGCGGGTTGAACCTCGAATGGAGGTTCCCGAAATTCCAATTCCGGCACATGCTGAGGACAATGGTGCAGTTGAATTAGAGCCAGAACCTTTCAATCCAATGTTGTTGAAGAAACGCAAAAAGCGTTCCTATGCGAAATTGCTGCTGTGGACGATTATTTGGGTCGGTATCGGCGTCGCAGCCTGGTGGGCGTGGACATTTGGTCCAGATCTTATCAAAGCGCGTTTGGATGGGTCTGTCCCAAATCCCAATCCGGCAATTGAATCTGGCAGCTTTGTTCCCGAAGGCGGAGAAGGCTGGGTCAATGTCTTTGAACCTGATGCCAATCCCGAGAATTTGGAGCTGGCCAATCGCAGTGCAGCCGAGTTGATACAAGCAGATGGACGGACATTTGCGCGCATTTCGTCAAATGCTGGCAACAGCAGCAACACTGTCCTGGTGAAAATTCCACGTGGTGTATTGGAAACTCTAAAAGGAGAGGCGGCAACCTTCGAAGTCATGCTTCGATCTTCTGGCAATGAGACACAACAGTTCGCTATTTTTTGCCAATTTGGAACGATGGGCAGTTGTGGTCGCAAACGTTTCACTGCTCGCAAACAGGTTGAAGCCTACATTTTCGATGTGCTGGTGAACGACAAAATGATCGGTCGCAATAAATCCGCTTACATGGCTTTCAACACAGACCTAGCGCTGGGTGGAAAGCCATTGGATCTTTACTCAGTTCGAGTGCGTGTCGACAAGTAATACGACCTCGTCCTAAGCGCCTTGTTCGTTTAGAAACTCAGGACCCGAGCCAATTATATTCGGGTCCAGATCACCAATAGCCTTAGCGTCTTTACCCTTGTATTCTAGTGCGGCTAGAACAAACCGGATTGCATTTAGTCGCGCTCTACGCTTGTCATTTGAGCGAACAATCGTCCAGGGCGCATGATCCGTATGTGTGGCGGCCAACATCGAATTGCGTGCTTGAGTGTAATCCTCAAACTTTGTCAGCGCTTTTAAGTCGATGGGTGATAATTTCCAAGATTTGAGAGGATTGTGTTTGCGATCATGAAACCGCTTGATCTGCATTTCTTGACCCACATTAAGCCAAAATTTGAACAACTTAATTCCATCATCCACCAGCATTTTTTCAAAATCAGGTGTGTTTTGCAGAAATGTTTGATGTTGCTCATCCGAACAGAAGCCCATCACAGGCTCAACGCCTCCGCGATTGTACCAAGAACGATCGTAAAGCGTCATGTCGCCTGCAGTCGGCAAGTGCTTGATGTAGCGCTGGTAGTACAATTGGCCTTGTTCAATCTCCGTAGGCTTTGAGAGCGCGACCACTTGAGCGTTTCTTGGTTTCAGATATTCACGAAATGCGCCGATTGTCCCGCCCTTTCCAGCAGCATCACGCCCTTCAAACAAGATCACGATACGTGTTCCGGTTTCCAAACGGTCAGCCTGCAACTTCACGAGTTCTAGTTGAAGCGCTTCCAACTCTTGTTCGTAATGGGAGCGCTTCAGTTTCTTATTGTATGGATAGCCGCCCGATGAAAACGCATTGTCTTCCACCCAGTCGGGAAGCTTGGCGTTGTCCAAATCAAAAGACTGTTGTGAACCGTTGACAGTTATATCGAGCATTAAAAAAGCCTTCAGGGTGATGTTCCCTAAAGGCTTTCAAAGCAGTCTGTTCTTGTCAACGCATAAGCGAAGTTAACGAGCTGTTTCTATAAATCTAGCGGCGGCGACGTCTTTCGCTTGCTGGTTGGAAAGCCAATTTGGAGTGAAATTCGCAATACGGTTTGTCGTCTTCGCTGTTGTGGCCACAAAATGAAAAGCCTGGCATTGTTGGGTCGCCCGTTGGCCACTTACAGGTTGTTTCGGTCAACTGCATCAACGTCAGTTTTCGCGATGTTGGCGCTTCAAGAGAAACAGGTTCTTTCAACAATACATCATCATGACGTTGAGTTTTCGCTCCACCGGCAGATGTGTCTCGTGCACTTGGTCTTGGCGGTGTTCGAGTCCCAGTTGGTTTGCGAGTGCTGGTTGGTTTGCGGCGCGCTGCTCCACCAGATTTTCCAGCAGGCTTCACGCGGCCGGAAAGGCCAAGTCTGTGCACTTTACCGATCACAGCATTGCGCGTTACGCCGCCCAAATCTGCCGCGATCTGGCTTGCGCTCAAACCGTCTGCCCAAAGTTTAGAAAGGCGTGCCACTCGATCATCAGTCCAAGACATAATAATTTACCTTCATCCAGTTGTATGATTTTGGTTTCGCAGAGGCGGTTTGAAATCAGCGCGCAAAAAAGCTCTTCATCTCAATGAAATGAAGTTGAAACCCTTTAAAATATTGGGTTCTAAGCGTTGAATTTCAGACCAGACCGCAAGCCCAGTGTTGTTAAAATCAAACTACAATACCCATTGACTCAGCCGCAAGAGTCGCTGGCTCAACACGAATCATTTTTTCATTTTGTCCCCAACTGAAAGAATCAATCTTCCAAGAAAAGACGAAATCTGGGGACAACAGGAAAATTTAATCCCATTTTTACCTTTGCCCACGTTCTTTCTTCCTTGCAAAGAGCCTCTAGACTGCAATTGACAGTCAACTTTTCTTGCCTAGAGTGCGGCTCATGATCTGCCCTCCTGGGAGATTTTTTGTTCTCTAAACCAAAAACTGATCGTTGAAAGAGCATCTGCTTCTTCTATAGCCAGTTCCTTTTTATGAAAGCCAAACCAATGGCACCCGCCAATTCTTCTTCGCTGTTTAGTGCATTTGCCAGAGCCCCAATTCATTTTGAAAAGGGTGAAGGATGCCGATTGTTCACGAATGAAGGGGAAGAATATCTCGATTTTGCAGCTGGCATTGCAGTGAATTCATTGGGGCATGCTCATCCTCATCTCGTAGAGGCGCTGAAAGCACAGGCCGAGCAGCTTTGGCATGTGTCCAACCTTTATGAGAGCCCACAGCAAGAAAGCTTGGCCAAACGTTTGTGTGACAACAGTTTTGCTGATCGCGTTTTCTTCACAAATTCTGGTTCTGAATCCATGGAATGCGCATTCAAAACCGCGCGGCGTTGGCATTTCGAAAATGGCAACCCAGAACGCGTGGATATCATCACGTTTGAAGGTGCTTTCCATGGCAGAACGCTGGCAGCAATTTCTGCTGGGGGAAACGAAAAATATATGATGGGTTTTGGCGAACCAGTATCTGGGTTCAAACAAGTTCCATTTGGTGACCACGACGCGTTGAAGGCCGCCGTGGACGATAAAACGGCCGCTATATTAATCGAGCCTGTCCAAGGAGAGGGCGGCATTCGCCCTGTGCCGCACCAATGTCTTCGCGGTTTGCGCGAACTGTGCGATGCTGAAGGCATTCTTCTTATATACGACGAAGTGCAATGCGGTGTAGGCAGAACTGGACGATTGTTTGCGCATCAATGGATCGAAGGCGCCGAGCCTGACATTATGGGAATTGCCAAAGGCATCGGTGGTGGCTTTCCAGTTGGGGCATGTTTGGCAACAGAACATGCGGCATCTGGTATGCAACCGGGAACACATGGAACGACTTACGGCGGCAACCCATTGGCTATGGCCGTTGGCAATGCAGTTCTCGATGTGGTTTTGGAAGATGGCTTCTTGGATGCGGTCCAAGATAAAGCCATTCTCATGCGTCAACGCCTTGCCGAAATAGCAGACAGTTTTCCAAACCTGATTGAAGGTGTTCGAGGCGATGGTCTTATGCAAGGTTTGAAGTGCAAAGTGCTCAACACAGATGTGGTCGCGGCATTTAGAGACGAGAAGTTTCTGACAGTGCCTGCAGGCGACAATGTTGTGCGGTTGATTCCACCGCTGACCATTGAAGAAGCAGACCTGCGAGAAGCTGTTGCTAAAATGGAAACTGCCCTCACCAAGCTTCAAAAAGCTGGATAGTACAATGCAAAATCATTTTCTCGATATCGACGCTTTTTCAGGCGACGAACTGAAGTCTATTTTGAAGTCTGCGTCAGATATGAAAGCGGATTTCAAAGCTGGAAAGCGTGATCTTCCTCTCACCGGCAAAATGCTGGCGATGATTTTTGACAAACCTTCAACGCGCACACGTGTGTCTTTTGATGTGGGCATGCGCGACCTTGGTGGTGAAACCATTGTTTTGGACAGTGCATCTTCCCAGCTGGGGCGCGGGGAATCCATTGCAGATACTGCGCGGGTTCTTTCGCGCTATGTGGATGCCATTATGATCCGCACCACGGCCCATGACCGAATTTTGGAAATGGCAAAATACGCCACTGTTCCAGTGATCAATGGTCTGACCGATGAGACACATCCCTGCCAAATAATGGCAGACATCATGACCTTCGAGGAACACAGCGGACCAATCGCCGGCAAAACGATTGCCTATACAGGTGACGGCAACAACGTGGTTCATTCATTTATGCAAGCGGCCTCCAAGTTCGATTTCACTTTGCGCATTGCCACGCCAGAAGGTCGTGGCCCCTCGCAAAAATACATTGACGCTGCAAAGGCGGCCGGCGCAAAGATCGAATTGACCGATGATGCAATACAGGCGGTTGAGAGTAGTCATTGTGTGATTACCGACACATGGACATCCATGGGCATGGAAGACGATGCCGAGGGCCACAACACGTTTGGACCTTATCAAGTAAACGCTGCGCTTATGGCTCGTGCTGATAAAAATGCTTTGTTCATGCACTGCCTTCCTGCGCACCGAAATGAAGAAGTGACAGATGAAGTCATGGACGGGCCGCAGTCGGTGGTGTTCGATGAAGCTGAAAATCGTCTTCATGCACAAAAGGGTATATTGGCTTGGTGTCTGGCCAACAGCTAATCTGAAGCTTGCAATCGCCAATTCATCGCCTATCTGACCCCAGAACAGTTTCACCTAAATATCGACTTACGACAGCGTTGCGGAATGTGGTCCGTCAGCAAACAAACGAGCAATGTCTATGACTGAAAACACTTTGAACATCGATTTTGCAGGGCAAGATGCGGTCATTCCGTTTCAGGTTGAACCGCTAGATGTGCGCGGACGTGCGGTGCAACTGGGACCAATGTTGGACACTATTCTTGACCGACACAATTACCCAGAACCTGTCAGTCGTTTGCTTGCTGAAACTGTCGTGCTCACTGTTCTGTTGGGAACGGCGTTGAAATTCGATGGCAAGTTCATTTTGCAGACCCAGACTGATGGGCCAGTATCAATGATCGTTACTGACTTCACAACGCCGGGGTCTGTCCGTGCATATGCCAGATATGATGCTGATGCTGTGGCCGCCTTGCAAACGCCAGATCCAATTGCCCTTTTGGGTAAGGGCACGTTGGCAATGACAATCGACCAAGGCGAATACACACAGCGCTATCAAGGTATCGTGCAACTGGATGGTGTTGGATTGGAAGAAGTGGCACGTCGCTACTTTAAACAGTCAGAACAAATACCGACCGAAGTGCGCATTGCTGTGGGTGAGGTTTTGACCCGCAATGAGGGCAGCAGCCCGCGCCACAATTGGACGGCGAGTGGTGTGCTGCTGCAATTTTTGCCAGATTCCACCGAGCGAATGCGTCAAAAAGATTTGCACGGTGGCGATGGTGCAAATGAAGACAATGATTTTCAAGAAGATGATGCATGGGCTGAAGCGCAAGCTTTGATGAACACAATTGAAGATGTGGAATTAACGGACACGGCTGTGGAGCCCGAGCGTTTGTTGTACCGTCTATTCCATGAGCATGGCGTGCGCGTTTTCGATGGCACAAAAGTCAGCGACAACTGCTCTTGTTCTGAGAAAAAAGTGCGAAATGTTCTTTCTGGCCTGAGTTCAGAAGAGCGCGCTGAGAGCGTTGAAGCAGAGCAAATTAGTGTGACGTGTGAATTCTGCAGTTCAACTTATATATTTGACCCCGCAAGCTTCTGAAATATTCGCGCAATCTGCGTCACCAAGACCTTAGTTTTTACATAACTTTACGCAATGTTGCCTTGTAGAACGTGTGGGTCACGGTATATTTCGCACCTCAGGAGCATCGGAATGCTGGACAAAGTGAGCGAAAAAAAATCGGAAGTAATTGACGGGCGAGAGCTGGTCGCTGCCAACGATGCCGTGGTTTCTGAATATTCTGAAGAGAATATACGGACAGCGGGCGTCGAAGGGGCACGCCGCAGGGGCGTAGGGTATTACACTGGCAAGACTTTGCTTGCGATTTTGCAAGCCATATTGATGATCGCGATTTTGATTGGCTCATATTTCATTGCCAAGCGAATGATCGATGGCAAGGAAGAGGCCAAAAAGCGTCCGGCTTTCAAGACCGTTTACACGGTCAATACCGTTACAGCTAAGCAAGCTGACAATCAGCCCAAGTTCATTTCCTACGGCCAAACCGTGGCCGCGCGTACAGTCGAATTGCGGTCGCTGGTATCTGGTGAGATCGTCAAGATAAATGAAAACCTTCGCGGCGGCGCATCTGTTAGCAAAGGCGACCCTTTGGTTGAAATCAATGACTTTGATTACAAAGGCATGCTGTCAGAAGCCAAGTCCAATTTGGCCGAGGCCAAGGCGAGAATTGTTGAAAACGAAGCGCAGATTTCTCTTGAGCGCAGCAAACTTGTAGCCGCTGAAGAACAATTAAAGTTCGCTCAAACTGACCTGGCACGAGCTGAAAAGTTGGCCAAACGCAAAACGGTCACTTTGCAACAGGTGGAAGCGCGCAAACTGGTCGAAAGTCAGCGTCGCCAGACCGTAGCTTTGTCTCAAGACACAATCAAAGTTCAAGAGGCCCGTCTCCAGCAGTTGAAGGCAACCATTGATCGGTTGGATTGGAAAGTAGCACAAGCTCAACGCAATCTTGATTCAACCGTTTTGATCGCACCATTTTCTGGCATCGTTCAAAACAGCACTGCTGAAATTGGGCGCGCCATTACTGCAAATGACGTTGTCGTATCGCTTTATGAAGTCGACAGTCTTGAAGCCAAGTTCACATTGACTGACGCACAATACGGTCGTCTGCAAACCAGTTCTTCGGGCTTGATCGGGCGCATGGTTGATGTCGCATGGACCGTTGGCGGCGTGCGCTACGGGTATCCTGCGCGAATTGATCGCGTGAGTGCGCAGATCGAATCCAACCGTGGCGGTGTAGAGGTAATCGCAAAAGTAGAAAGCACCGATACGGGGGTCAAATTGCGACCCGGTGCATTTGTCGAGGTGAGTGTACCTGACACAGTGTTTGCAAAGACATTCAAGGTCCCCGATACGGCGATTTACGACAACGATACCATTTACAAAGTGGTCGAAGGGAAATTGGAATCTGCGAAAGTCACGATTGCCGCATTTGAAGGTGAGCAAGCGATTGTCGCTTCGGGCCTCAATGAAGGTGATCAGGTTTTGGTCACGCGTATCACCGAGGTGAGCAATGGTTTGTCAGTGCGCATTGAAGGTGAGAAAGAACCGAAACGCGCTGCAGGCGGTAGCAATCCAAATGCTCCGCGCGGTCGCCCGTCACCAGAAGAAATTGCTAAAATTGCAAAAGCCAACAATCTCAGTTTGGAAGCGTTCCGCGCGATGGAAGTTCCAGAGCGGCGTAAATTGATTGCGAAATGGCGCCAGCAAAACGCAGCTAAAGAATAGGTGACCTGATCATGGACGCCCCTTCTTCACAACAGTCGTTTACAGCGTCCACATCGAGCCTCGTTCGGCTTTTTGTGCGCCACCGTAATGCCGCCAATTTGGTTATGATTATGATGATCATTTTTGGTGTGTTTGCGCTGGGGCGTATCAACACACAGTTTTTCCCAACGACAGAAGTGCCGGTTGTGACCGTGTCGGTTGTCTGGTCGGGAGCGAGTGCGGAAGATGTGGAATCCAATATTCTCGAAATCATGGAACCCGAGCTTCGTTATCTTGACGGGATCAAACGCGTCACATCCCGTGCGCGTGAAGGCATTGCCTCCATCGGCCTGGAATACGAACAAGGCGTAGACATGAAACAAGCGGTGAGGGATGTCGAAACCGCCGTCAAAACAGTTACCAATTTGCCAGAAGATGCCGATGAGCCAGAAGTTAATCAGGCCGCATTTTTTGATCGTGTTGCTCGGCTTGCCGTGACAGGCCCAGTTTCGGAACGAGCACTGCGTTTCTATGCCAAGAAGATCAGAGATGACTTAATAGAGCGAGGCATCGACAAAATTTCATTTACTGGTTTGCGTTCCCGCGAACTTCAAGTTGATATTCCTGAACGAGATTTGCGTCGTGTAGGTCTCACCATCGGCGACGTATCCAACATCATCGCAAGCAATTCCCGTGATCTTCCTTCCGGTCAAATGGAAGGCAATATTGAAAAACAATTACGCACATTAGCTGATGTGAAAACACCTGAAGCTATGGGCCAGATTGAGGTGCGTTCCTTCGATACCGGTGAAAAGGTGCGTCTGCGCGATATTGCAACAATCAAAGACACCTATGACAGCAGCCAACCGCAAGGTTTCATGGCGGGCCAACGCGCAATTCAAATTGATGTCCAACGTGCGGAATCTGCGGACACTTTGACCACCAACCAAATTCTCACAGATTATCTCAAAGAGATAGAAGGCGCTTTGCCGGCTGGTCTTGTGTTGAAGCAATACGATGTGCGGGCCAACGCTTTGACTGAACGTATCTTGTTGCTGGTGAACAACGGCCTTGGTGGACTTATTCTGGTTGTGGGGATTCTCTTTATCTTCCTCAACGCCCGCATCGCCTTCTGGGTGGCAGCGGGCATTCCGGTCGCGATGTTGGCAACCATTGGTATCATGTGGCTGACAGGTCAGACCATAAACATGCTTTCGCTCTTTGGCCTGATTATGATGCTGGGCATTATTGTGGATGATGCCATCGTAGTAGGCGAACACACAGCCACTCGATTTAGCGAGGGTGATGAACCTTTCACCGCTGCTGAAAACGGGGCAGGTCGCATGGTGACGCCCGTCACTGCCGCGATGATCACCACTGTTGCTGCCTTTGCCCCGATCTTGGTGATCCAAGGTGTGCTGGGCCAAATTATTGGTGTGTTGCCGCTTGTGGTTATGGCCGTGATTGTCGCAAGCCTGATTGAGTGTTTTCTCATTCTGCCAGGTCACTTAGCTCACACGCTCAAGCCACGAAGAGCAAAGCGTTGGTCTTATTGGAGGCAGTTCATCATCGCTTTGACCATCGGTGTTTTCGCAGTGTCAGTTGCCGAGCCCAACAAAGGACTCTGGTTCGTTGAAATCTGTAACGGTGTCATGGCGGTCATTCGAAACTATGTGCCAATCCCTGTATTGCCGGGTTCAGCATCTGGTCTTGTGGAATTTATCCAAGAGCAACGCGCTGGAACCAAGTTGCCGATCTTCATCGGTGCGCTGGCTGTCATTGCCTATGTGACGTCTGTCTTGATTGAAGCGGTCTTCTCAGCATTTGCCATTTGGCGACAACGCGGAAAGTCTGAAGAAGAGTTGATGCAAGAAGGTGCGTTCCGTAGAAATTTCGATAAAGGGTTCAATTGGTTCCGCGACAAACCATTCAACGCCATGGTCAGTTTTTCTTACTCTTGGCGATATGTGGCGATCGCATTGGCTGTGTCATGCGTTCTCATTGGTGTGTGGGGCGTCATGGCGAGCGGTCGCGTGGGCTTCGTATTTTTCCCAACTGCGGAAGCCGAAAACATAAACGCTCGGGTCGTCTTCAATGCCGGCGTTCCAGAAGCAAAGGCGCGATCTGTGTTGCAACGGATTGAAGCCGCACTTGGCGACGCTGAAAAGGAATTGACCAACGGCGATGAAAAACTTGTCGTGGCTGCATTTTCCACGCTTGGTAAGGCTGGCCGTTCAACGGGAGACAATGTTGCTTCCATCAGAGTGCAACTGACCACTTCCGAAGAGCGGACAGTCCGCACTCCAGATATTGTGCGCGCTTGGCGCAAGGCTGTTCCAAAAATCGCGGGCGTGCGCCGTGTTGCCTTATTTGAATCCCGCGGTGGCCCTCCAGGTCGTGATATAGATGTTCAGTTGCAAGGGCCCGATGTTTCGGTTCTGAAAGCCGCCGCGACAGAGATCATTCCGCTGGTTCAAACTGTTGAAGGTGTTTCAGGTGTCTCCGATGATTTGCCATACGGCAAACCAGAACTCACCATGAAACTCACGGCTCGTGGTTCAGCACTCGGATTCACAATCGACACTGTTGGCCGCCAATTGCGCAATTCCTTCGAGGGCGCAATACCTCGCCGCTTTGCCGATGGTGATGATGAAATCACAGTACGTGTGTCCAAGATAACCAATCAAAACGGTGCTGCTGCATTGCGCAATTTTGAGTTGCGCAGCCCGGCTGGTCAGTTTGTTGCTCTGTCTCAAGTTGTCGAGATTACCGAACAACAAGGCTTTGCAGCAATTGAGCGCATAGATGGAAAAGCAACCGTTTCAGTGACCGCTGACATTGATACGAAAATCTCAACAACCGAAGAAGCTCAGGAAGTTCTTGAAGTGTCGGGCATTGCTGAGATCGTTTCCAAATATGGGATCACCTATCGATATTCAGGTCGTGACGAAGAGCGCCGTGATGCGTTTGCGGATCTGCAAATCGGTGCCATCATTGCTTTGGCCGTTATCTACATCGTGCTCGCTTGGGTCTTTGCCAGCTATTGGCGACCAATCGCGGTCATGTTGATCATCCCATTCGGCATCGTGGGTGCTGTT
>CALHHQ010000270.1 GCA_938030645.1 uncultured Rhizobiaceae group bacterium | reverse complement strand
CACCAGCAACCGTCGATTTCAACTGTGCCGCCATCGCTTCCATATCTGGAGGGTTCGCTTCATCGATCGTCACACTCACCAAACGCGGAACAGGCAATTCAGCTAAATCCAACCCGCCGCCAAGCCAAGGTTCCAACAATGTTTCCATGGCCGCATTGTCCACCACATCGACCGAAAGAACGCCAGCATAGCCTCCAGCAATTTGGCGCGCTGTTATCAAGGCTGCATCCAAATCCACTCCATCTACAGGACGCACCTGAATGGTGATTTCACGCGATACGTCATTTTGCCAAGACCTTGCTGTGTCGTTCACCGTCCAAACCGCACCTAAAGTGAGGCTGGCCAAAAAAGCCATAATGGCAACCACCAAGGTCAAGGTGGACCCAGAAACAGAACTGCGCGGCACAATTGAGTGCTGTTTGTGCTCCGCACCTTCAGGCGTCTTTTCCACCGGCTTTGGCGTTTTACCCTCATCACTAGGCATAGATTTGCAAACGCCCTTCATTCAACACCAAACGGCGTGCTTCATATTGGTCCATCAAATTGAGATCATGGGTCGCAATGACAACAGATGTGCCGCTTCGGTTCAATTCAATAAACAAACGCAACAAACGTCTGGCCAAATTAGGATCAAGATTGCCCGTTGGTTCATCCGCCAACAAGAGTTCGGGCTGATCAATCAAAGCCCGTGCAACAGCCGCACGCTGCTTTTCTCCGCCAGACAAAATCGGTGGAAACGCATCAATACGGTCGTTCAATCCAACCCATTTTAACAGATCAATGACGTCACGACGATAGCTGCGCTCTTCATATCCTCGCACCCGCAACGGAAGCGCAACATTTTCGTAAAGCGTCAAATGATCAAGCAATCGAAAGTCTTGAAACACAATCCCGATACGGCGACGAATTCCTGGCAGTTCTTCATTAGATAGCGTCGCTGCATCTTTTCCGAACACTTTGATCAAACCGCGCGTTGGCTTCAAGGACATGAACAACAGTCGCAGAAGGCTGGTTTTGCCGGCTCCCGAAGGTCCAGTTAAAAATTGAAAAGAGCCAGGATCAATATCAAAACTAATGTCTTTGAGAACTTCATCGCCGCTTCCATATCGCATTCCAACATTATCAAAACGGATCATTAAAATACTCGGTTGGTGCCCATGGTCGTTCATCGAACAAGTCGTTGACCAAGGTTAATGTTTCTTTAACAGCCTTACAAACGCAAGGTCTAAATTCCTCAAAGCCATTATGGTAAGCGAAGCGTTAACCATTTGGACTGTAGGTTTGGCAAGAATTTGTTCACCATGTTTCGCTTGCAACCCAATCAACCAAACTATTGGAGCTGCTGAGCGTGACAAACTGCCTTTGAGGTTCTCTCATGACTGTTATTTGTCCCTCATGTGACTCACGTTTCCGCGACCCACCAGCGGAAGTTTCCAAGTCACGCCCTATGTTGTGCGGCAATTGCGAACACGAATGGATGTTGGATGCTTCTTCATTGCAGCAAATCGATGCTCCATCCATGGCGCCAGATATGAACGATCTTTTGGAAGACGGTGACAATAAGATCCACACCAACCTGCCAGTTGTTGTTGAAGGTGCAGTCGATGACACGATCAAGCGTGATCCTATTTATGTGGACAGATTGCCCACTGTTAAGCCAAAGAAATCTCGCCTGACACTCATGTCACTTGCAGCATTGATTGGCATCGGTGCCGTCACAGGTTCCATCGTGATGCGTGACACAGTGATGGAAAAAGCACCGCGAACAGTTGCCCTTTACGATGCCGCAGGTCTTGTTTCTGTGGCACCTGGATTGAAAATCGAGAACGTGGTCACCACCCGTACGAAAGAAGACGGCATTCGCCGCCTCATCGTTCGCGGAGAAATTGAGAATGTTGCTGACAATTCAGTACCTGTTCCTCCCATAAAGCTGATTATGCGCAATAAAAGCGATGCCCACCTCTATGCGTGGACAGTCACTGCGGCTAAACCATCTTTAAATGCCGGTGAGCGCAGTCGCTTTACCGCCGTTGCCCAAGACTATCCAGGCGATGCGGTAAATGTGGAAGTTGAGTTTGCTCCGGCTGAATAGCCACACAAACCAACGACACAACCCATGATCACAGTTCGCGGAAAACGCATTTCAACTCTTTATTCTGCAGAGCAAATTGCCGAGCGCAACGCAGATATGGCGGCTCAAATGCAGGGCAAAGAGTATAACGACCTGCTTGTGATTGCAGTTTTGAAAGGCTCGTTCATATTTGCAGCCGACCTCATTCGCGCCATGTATGCGTCTGGCATTGCTCCCGAAGTCGAGTTCATCACACTATCAAGCTATGGCAAGGGCACAGAAGCGGGAAAAGTGCAGATCCTGCGCGATATCGATAGCAATGTAACAGACCGCGACGTCTTGCTCATCGATGACATTCTGGAATCAGGAAACACACTGCAATTTGCTAAAGAGCTGATGGAACAACGCGGCGCACGCAATGTAGAAATAGCGGTGCTTCTCGACAAACATTCCAAGCGCAAAGCGCAAGTAACACCCAATTATGTGGGTTTTGAATGCCCAGATCACTTTGTTGTCGGTTATGGAATGGATGTAGCTTACGCCTTCCGCGAACTGCCATTTGTTGGCGTTGTCGAAGGCGACGCCTGATTAAATCTGGCGCCGAGGCCGTAAGTTCATCATTTTGTTGTAGATTTGGTAACCCGAATCAACCAAACTCATGAGAACAAAACAGGTTCATAGGGCGATTCTAGAAACATCGCCTTGGAACAACAGGGCAAAATGGCAAAGATTCTCCTCACAGAAGATGATGAAGCAGTACGTGGCTTCGTAGGTCGCGCATTGAAAATCGATGGCCACTCCGTCGTGGAAGCCATTGACGGTGAGGATGGGTTCGACAAATTGCAAGAACACGAAGGTGAATTCGACCTTCTGCTCACCGATATAAAAATGCCATTTATGGACGGCATCGAATTGTCTCATCTAGCGGCATCATCGTATCCCAATTTGAAAATCTTGATGATGACAGGTTATGCCGATCAACGTGAACGAACAGGTGCGCTCGAAAAAATTGTCATCGATGTGGTGCCCAAGCCATTTGCGCTGAAAGAAATTCGCTCAGCTGTAAACGATGCGCTGTCGCTTGATATGTCTGATGACTTGAAGAGATCTGCTTAGATTTTTCGCGTGAGCAGTAGATTTTCTTTGGTTGAAAATCGCGTCTTGTAACCACACGCATCCAACATTTTTTGCAAGTCACGGTCCCAAAGATTTTGATGTGCAGTCTCTAGTAAAATGTGTTTTGGCAACAGCGTATCTGGGGCGACATCAAAAAATGGTGCCAATGCACGGTCTTCAAAGCCCTCAATGTCGATTTTGAGAACATCAATCGATGCAATGCCGTGATCGGTTAGCAATTTCATCAATGGAACCACCTGAACGCTGACACTCACTTGCGGGTTTGCGGTCCCTGCTTTCAGCATGGATGTATGCCCAATATTGCTTCCCCCATCGGACCATAGTTCCAGTGTTTCCACATCAGGTCCAACACCGCAATTCACCACATGGTCTGTCGGCAAACCATTTGCTTGAAGATTGAACATCAATTTCTGAAACGTTCGCGGATGCGGCTCCAACGCCAACAGGACCGCATTTCCCTTTAAGTGGCTTCCCACAAAAACAGAGTACGAACCTACATTTGCACCAATATCCACAAACACCATTGCGGGTGTCAGCAGTGGCAACAAAGCATCATGCTCGATCTTTTCAGGCATGACTGAGCGCCCAAACAAAACACGATCACAATAGTTCTCAGCGGGATAGAGACGAAAATTCATCCCATCATGCTCAATATCGAACGGCCCAGACACGGGCCGCGCAAATTGTTTCCTCAATCGCTGACGCAGGCCCTGTGGCAACAATGACCAATCCGTCCATTTCCAGATCAGACGTTCCCTCAATGTTGGAAGATATGACCCGAACGACGAAGTGACATCCACTTCTTGTTTAACGGTCACCATCTGTTGGCTTACCTCCAGCCGCGGCCTTTGCGGCCTCTTCTTCCGCATCCAACACACTGCGAGCCGCAGCGGTCACCGCTTTTTTCTCCTGCTCCGTCAATTCATCTGTCGATTGATCGGCCAAACGAACGGTGACTTCTTTATGCGCAAAGTGAATGCCTTCACGCGCAAACAAGTCCTGAATGCTTTCATAAACCACTTTACGGGTCACAAATTGTTCCCCCGGTTTGGTCATGAATTTCACGCGAATGATCATCGCGCTGTCTTCCATTTTGTAAACACCTTGAGACTTTAGCGGCTGCATGAATGTGTGACCAACCGCTGGATGGTTCAGCAATTCTTGGCCCAGTTTCTTGACCAGTTTGCGGACTTTTTCCACATCAGTGTCATAGGTGACACGCAATGGCAGTTTCATCATGACCCAATCGCGTGAGTAGTTGGTCAGTTGTTTGATTTCCCCAAACGGCAAAGTATGCAACGCGCCCAGATGGTGGCGCAGTTGGAACGAGCGAATAGAGATTTTCTCAACAACACCCTTCACACCTTCAATGTCCACGTATTCGCCTTTGCGAAAAGCATCGTCCATCAAGAAGAAAGCGCCCGAG
>CALHHQ010000269.1 GCA_938030645.1 uncultured Rhizobiaceae group bacterium | reverse complement strand
ACCCCAATTGGCGCGGGTTGGAGCATAGGATCCCGGTGCCATTCGGCGAAAACCGTTGCGCGAATTCACAAACACAAGTGTCATCTCAGCCATGGTATCGACCAAACCTGCGGCTGCATGGGTGAGTTTTGCTTCACCACGGGGCAGAGCAAATATGTTGTCACTGTCTTTGTTCAAAAGACTGATATGTACATGCATGCCATTTCCTGGCTGATCGAGAAACGGCTTTGCCATAAAGGTTGCCGTCAAGTCGTGCATCCGCGCGCACTCACGCACAATGCGTTTCAACAAGACCACATCATCGGCAGCCCGCAACGGATCGCTTCGGTGGTTGAGATTGACTTCAAACTGCCCCGGCCCAGCTTCCTTCACGATTGTATCAAGGGGCAGATCGGCCCAAGCAGCAGCTTTGCGAATATCAGCAAAAATGGGCAACTTTCCCGCCAGCGCATCGAGACCATACATGAATTGTGCGTCTTGAATGCCAGAATCATCGGCAATCTCAAAAGCGCTTCCATCTTTCTTTAGAAGATGAAACTCCAGTTCGAACGCGCATACGGGACTCAATCCATCATCCTTCAGTCTTGTGACGGCCTGTTCCAAAACAGTGCGCGCGCATCCACCGAATGGTTTGTTGTCAGGATCTTGCATTTGCAGAATGACTTGAGCGGTTTTCGCTTCATTGGGTGAACTGCAACTCTCTCCATTAGCTTGCCCCCATGGCACAGGCGCTAGGCTCGTTGGCACGGCCAAGCCAAACCCATCTTTATCTCCGCTCGAAATGTGGAGACCTGTGCCAGGCACTTCATTGCCCCAAACATCCAGCCCGTGAAGCGATAATGGAAAATTGATACCTGAAGAAAAAGCTTTTTGGAGGGACGACACAGGCGCCCACTTTCCTCGTGTGACACCAGAAGGGTCAACCACCACGAATTCCACGTTTTCTGCAGCAGGATGCAATTTCAGAAAATCTTCTAGGTTCAATTTTGAATTCATTGTCAGTACCGGTGCAGTATTTTGGGTTTCATTAAAATTTTAAGCAAAATTCTCGGTAAAATTTATCACTTCACCCTTATTGCCATGTCTCGAACATGGAATATCAATTATCGGGACGCAAATATGAAAAAAATTGTAGCAGCAAAACTGCACGGCATTCACGTAACAGAAGCCAACCTCAACTACCACGGTTCAATCACACTTGATCCTGAACAATGTGAATTGGCCGGAATCTTGCCAATGGAATTTGTGGACATTTGGAACAAAAATTCTGGTGCTCGCATTTCTACTTACGTGATTTATGGAGATCGAGGCAGCAAGGTGTGCATTTTGAATGGTGCCGCTGCGCGTACATGCCAAAAAGGCGATCAAGTGATTATTTGTTCAAGCGATTATATCGAAACGAATAAATTGACCGAAATTGAGCCGAAAGTTTTGACTTACGATGAGCATAACAATGTGACGGAGTTGCTGACTTACAAAGCGGGCAGAACAGAAAATGGCGGCTACACTTTTGCCATTGAAGATAAATCAGGCGAAGCCTTGCCCATACCTTTGGACGAAACATATCGCGCCACACGACATGATGCTCCAAAACTAGCAGCAGATCAGCCCGATTTTGTGAGCTAATTCCGTCATGTCACGATGGAATATAAAAGGCCGCTGAAAAGCGGCCTTTTTTGCGTGCTGTAACGCGTTTCGCCAACCTGCCCCAATGTAAAGGGAGGGGCGGAGTGAATTGGTAAAAATTCAAACAAAAACGCCACCGACACAATGTGCATCGATGGCGTTTAAAACAAGTGTTCTCAGTCTTACAGTTGAGACGCGATCTTCGCGATTGTGTGTTGGTAAGCGGTTGATTCATTCCAAGCATTCAACACGCGGAAATTGCGGCTTCCTGGCTGATAGGACCCACCGCTTTTCCAGCCTTTGGAACGCAAGAAATATGCTGCAGATTCCAGAGCGTCACGCGAATTGTTAATCAAGTCGCGGCGACCATCGCCATTACCGTCTCGAGCATATTTGAGATAGTTGCCAGCCATAAACTGCACCTGACCCATTTCGCCGTGGGCAGCGCCACGCATTTTGCTGCGTGGCACCCAGCCTTTGTCGAGAATTTTCAACGCTGCAACAAGATTGGGACGGAACAGGCCTGAACGACGGCAATTGTGTGAGAGCGAAGCGAGAGAATTGATCGTATCAATTCGGCCTGTGTAACCACCGAAAGAAGTTTCCTTGCCCCAAATCGTCACCAAAATTTCCTTGGGAACACCGTAGCGTTTCTCAACGCCACGCAAAAACTTGTTCATGCGCTTGAGCTTGGATTTCACATTGCCGATGCCGCCCATGTTCTTGAGTGACCTGCGATAATGCTTGTTGATGTTTGCTGATGTGCGGCCCGCCTTCTTGAAGTAGCGTGCCTGTTTCTGGTCATAGGCAATAACCTTGGAAAGATATTTCGCGTTTGCCAAAGCATTTAGACCGCGTTTGCCGATGCCTGCTGCACGTGCTTCTTTTGCAAAATCTCTTTTGAAAGCGTCAAAGCCCGAGGCATTGTTGCTGCACTGTGCGGCAAGTGCTGCGCCAGATGTGAAGGTCATTGCAATTGTCGCTGCAACTAAAATCAGTTTTTTTGTCATGTTTACCTCATGGAATAAGAAGATATCGCGGGACGGGGGCGACCCACGTGATCACTCAAACACCCCGCCAGATTATTCATGTGCTGACTGAATCGCGCAAGGGTTAACGAAACGATAATTACGGCAAATTTATGTGAGTCCGTAAGCGCCAAAACCCTGTACCAAGTCATCTAAGCCAAGCGGGCGAGTGAGCGGTGGGGCGGATCTTGCTACGCAATCTGTTCTTTCGCACAGGCGACAGGATGGCCCGATTGCCAACGGTGGGACTTGCACAGGGTCGGGCAAAAGCCTTGCATGTGCTATGTTTTCAGCGTCAAACCGTTCGGCAGCGGAGACGCGTTTGACAGCGCCTTCGCTGGCAGCAGCAAGCCGTTGCCCTGCTTGAATATCTTCCACACCCAACAATACAGCTGTGCGACGCGGTCGATCCCCTGCCCCTTCATGAGGGCCATCAATTGTTTTTGATAATGTGAGATAAACCGTGGAATCTTGCCCAACGACTCGTTCCGCAATTATTTCATCAGGTTTTGAAAACGCAGCATGAACCGCAAGTTTTGGACATCCGCCCCCAAACCGTGCAGATGGAAAACCTTTGGCACCAATTCTCCGCAACACGTTTCCGCCTTGATCTATCTGCATGGCAAAAAACGCCAGCCCTGCACGACGACCAGCGCTTTTATCTTGCAACGACACCAAACGCTCTGCCACTTGCGAGAACCCAGTTTCAAATCGCGTGGCCAACAATTGAGGATCATATTGCAGCCGCTCGGTCGTGCGCAAAAATTTATCATACGGCATCAACACGCTGAGCGCAGTGTATCTGGCCAATTCCATGCGTGCCAACCGTTTGGCTTCGTCACCTTCGATTTTCAAAAGCTCGATTTCTTCATCGAGCACCTCGCTTTCGCGACGCAAAACCAATTCTTGCGCCAACAGTTCCGCGCGTTCCGCACGGGGCAAACGCTCAGAAATAAAGAGCCGCCCTGAATGCTTATCCAAGCGCTTGCGCCAAACAGGCATCGTTTCCACGGGCAATACCTGAACAGCCAGGCCGTGGTCAGCTCGCAGCAACGTGTAAAGAGCGGCCATCCGTCCTTGACTGTCGCCCAAGGCTTTGTCGATGCGTTCTGCAGCCCGTTCCAGAGATGGGAAGCACCAAGGCGTATTTTCAAACACCGACCGCACAGCATCTACGGGTAATTGATTGACTGACGTCTCGGGAACCTGCCCGCCCTCCCCCATCAATCGGGACAGGTCGCTCAAGCGCTCCTGTTGCTCACGATATGCGCGGTAGAGTTTTACAATTCCCACGGCGGCGTTCGGTGCACCGTCAGACAGTTCCAGCAGTTCACCTGGCCCCGGCAGTTCTCCAGATAAAAGTGGATCAGAGAAAACCTCTCGTAATGCTGGAACCGACCCGGCCTCACCGGTGGGCTGCAAATCTTCGGGCGCCACTTGATATGTGGAAACCAGCTTCAGCACCAGTTGCGCTGTTAGTGGCCTCTGATTGCGTTCAATCAAGTTGAGATAACTTGGAGAGATGCCAAGTTCTTCCGCCATTGCGGTTTGTGTCAAATCCATCGAAGTGCGAATGCGGCGGACACGCGGTCCAGCAAATATTTTTGTGTCTGCCATCTTTGAAACTCGGTTTCACGCATCTGCGCGGTCATATCCAAATATTATGACAATTGTGACAACATTACAAATTTTTCGAGTCAAAACACACACAATCCGACCTAAAAATGCACTATCGATCAAAAATTTCCACTGACAGCTCCAATTTTACATGATCAATTGGTCTCAAGAGCAAGTCTGAGAACGCCAGAATGTAAATTGTTACAAACTTAACAATTCTTGCTTTTGCAACTTTTAACTAAGGAACCCGTTATGACTGATACAGTGACACCTATTAAGAAAGCCAAGCAGCGCGCTGCAGACCTCTCATCTGACCGCATGTCTGTGGTGTCGGATGATCAAGAAAGCGCGATCCGTCAGTTGGCCAACGATCTACACCGTTTGAACCACGCCGTTATGCGTGCAGTGGATGCAGGCGTAAGCGTCGAGCTTGTGCGTTCAGCACGTCATCACGGCGGAGAAGGCAATTGGGGTGACATGATGGTGCCCGTCATCGTCAAAGGCTAACCGCCCAATAGACAGATTTTCAGGGCGCGATTTTCCTCCCAATCGCGCCCTTCTCTTTTAGAAATAGGAATATCAAAATGACTTACTCAACCGAAATCGGAAACGCTGATCGTCTTATTGCATCCAATGGCGCACCGTGGAGCGGCATCAGCGCTGAAAGTGTAGCGCGTATGCGCATGCAGAACCGTTTCCAAACGGGCATTGATATCGCCAAATACACGGCAGGCATTATGCGTCGTGACATGGCTGCGTACGATGCTGACCCGGAAAATTACACGCAATCTCTTGGTTGCTGGCACGGCTTTATCGGCCAACAAAAAATGATTTCCATTAAGAAGCATTTTGAATCGACAGACCGCCGCTACCTCTATCTTTCTGGGTGGATGGTCGCTGCTTTGCGTTCAGAATTCGGCCCTCTTCCAGACCAGTCGATGCATGAAAAAACATCCGTTCCTGCATTGATTGAAGAACTCTATACATTTCTTCGCCAAGCCGACGCCCGCGAATTGGGCGGTATGTTCCGCGAATTGGATAAAGCACGCGATTCAGGCGACGAGCTAACAGCAAAACGCATTGAAACATCAATCGACAATTACCAAACACATGTTGTTCCCGTTATTGCGGATATCGATGCCGGCTTCGGTAACGCGGAAGCGACATATCTTCTCGCAAAGAAAATGATTGAAGCTGGCGCGTGCGCGCTTCAAATCGAAAACCAAGTGTCCGATGAAAAACAGTGCGGCCACCAAGACGGTAAAGTAACAGTTCCCCACGAAGACTTCCTCGCGAAAGTTCGAGCGTGCCGTTACGCATTCCTTGAACTGGGTGTTGAAGACGGTGTGATTGTTACACGTACCGACTCTCTTGGAGCAGGTCTTACAAAACAGATCGCTGTTTCAAAAGAACCTGGAGATCTTGGCGATCAATACAATTCCTTCATCGACTGCGAAGAGATTGACCCAAGCGAAATGCAAAACGGCGACGTTGTTTTGAACCGTGACGGCAAACTCATGCGCCCAAAGCGTTTGCCAAGCAACCTCTTTCAGTTCCGCGAAGGCACTGGTGAAGCGCGTTGCGTAATGGACAGCATTGCATCACTTCAAAACGGCTCTGATCTGTTGTGGATTGAAACCGAGAAGCCACACATCGAACAGATTGCAGGTATGGTGGATGAAATTCGCAAGGTCATTCCAAATGCGAAACTCGTTTACAACAATTCACCGTCCTTCAACTGGACATTGAATTTCCGTCAGCAAGTGTTTGACGCATGGACAGAAGAAGGCCGTGATATGGCCGCTTATGATCGCGCTGATCTTATGAACGCATCATATGACGAGTCTGAGTTGTCAAAGGAAGCTGACGACCGCATCCGTTCTTTCCAGAAAGATTCATCCAAACGCGCCGGTATTTTCCACCACTTGATTACCCTGCCGACGTATCACACTGCAGCACTGTCTACGGACAATCTCGCCAAAGAATACTTTGGTGAAGAAGGTATGCTCGGTTACGTGGCCGGTGTTCAGCGCAAAGAAATTCGCCAAGGTATTGCTTGCGTGAAGCACCAAAACATGGCGGGTTCCGACATGGGTGATGATCACAAAGAATACTTCGCTGGCGATGCTGCCCTTAAAGCAGCTGGTGAAGACAACACAATGAACCAGTTTGGCTAAGTCACGCTCGGTTTCAAGAAATTGAACACGACTGAATAGCGAAAATGTGAAGGCCGTCTGATTGTTCAGGCGGCCTTTTTGTTGTGTTGTGGTGAAGCTCAACACACAAGTAGTCCTATGAAACTTTTTGCTTCTTTCACATGTGCAGTCTTGTTGCTGCTTTTCGCGTCGTCCTCATTCGCACAGGTGTTGGAAGACGATGAAGCACGGCCGTTAAACGTGCTCGAAATCAACGATGGCACAAACTATCTGTCGATGGACAAGGCGGTTCCCAAGGGAAACATCCTTCTGCATTTTTGGGCCACATGGTGTGGGCCGTGCAAAGAGGAACTTCCGCACATAGAAACATTCTACCAAGAGCTAAAAAAGAAGGGCGCCGCAGATCAGTTGGTTATCGTGTCCATTGACACGATTCCTTACAAAGATGTCGTCTCTTTCATGCGCAATCAGGTGAACTTGAAAGAATTGCCTACATTGCAAACGTCACCCATCGATATTCCCAAGATATTTCCAATCCGTGGATACCCAGTTTCATTTCTACTCGATAAAGAGCGCTACATCGTGGCGAAGCAAGACGGGCCGATCAATTGGTCGGATCCAAAAGTCAAAAAACGTTTGTTCGACCACCTGCAACTTGATCAATAAAGATCTCAGGATCTAACCCACACCACCACGCCATTGCTGGAACACTTGAGCACATTGCTGCTGATCTCGAATTTCAACTGAATTGCCGAATACATCGGCTTCTGCACCAGGCAACCACTGCTTCGGCAGATTACGGAATTTCATCCGCATGGGCGTGCTCATACCTTCACCAAAAGCGATACATTCGCGGTTCGATAAAGATGAAATGAATGCAATCGTACTGGCAGATGATGATGAAATGGCACGACGTATGATTTCTTGGTCAAAATCGTTGGTCAGACGCAGTGAGAACACCGTGGAACACTGAGACAGGATTGTCGGGTCAAGCTCTGAAGGCCGCTGAGAAATGATCGCCATAAACGAGCCATACTTACGACCTTCTTTCGCAATACGCGCAATGGCGCGACGTGTGGGTTCAAAACCAACCTTGCCGGCGGGAACATAGCGGTGGGCTTCTTCGCACACGACGAGAATTTTGAGATTGCCTTTGGCTGCAATGGCCAACTCAAATGACAAACGGCACAATACAGATGCAACCGAATTCACAACCTCAGCCGGCATGCCAGCCATTTGAATAATGGTAGACAATGATCCTGTGCCCGGAAGGCCGAAGAAATTTCCAATTACCCGCGACGCGATATCTTCAATCGTGCGATGGCGGAACATGAAAGCATAACGTGCATCACTTGTATGAGCATTGATACGTGCTTTCAGAGATTTCAAAACCGACTTGTCGTAACGAGATTCCAACAAACCCATTTCTTCATCAACCTCGGCCAACAAATCAGCCATGCGATAAGGAACCGCCGTGTCAGCCGTGAAAGCACTCGACCCTGAATCAGAGCGCAGTTTGACCCGATCTTCGCCATCACGAAACTTGGCCTTTGCGGTCGGGATGAACTCGCGAAGCGCGTCTACTTCTTCATGGACGATTGGTTTCCCGCGAAACAGAACTTCCACATATTCTTCCAGCTGGAACATCCAAAACGGAAGGTCGAGGCGAGATTGTTCGATTGTGTTTGCTGATGGAAAAGCGCGTGAATACTCGTTGTGCGGATCAAGAATAATGGTGCGCAGATCAGGAATAATTTCTTGTGCGGCGTGAAGCAAAAGCGAAACAGATGCAGACTTACCGCAACCTGTGGAACCCAAAACCGCAAAGTGTTTTGACAGCATGTCGGCGACGTCTACGTAAGCGGGAATGGAATCATCTTGTGACAAAGCGCCGATAACTGCATTCGCTGAACCTGTGGCTGCATAAATAGAGGCCAAGTCTGCGGCGCGAATTTGGTGCACAACAGACCCCACACCAGGATAAGAACTGATGCCTTTTGAGAAGCTCGGTTTGCCCCCATCGGGATCGTCTTTCACCTCACCCTGAAGTTCGACCTGAAAGCGCAGGTTTGATTGAGTGTCTTCTGAAAACTCGCCGGTTGGCATATCAATGTCGCAAATCATGCCTACGATCCGGCTTTCGCCAACAATGATCGAGAGCATACGGCCCACAGCCCAAGTGCGGCCCGTAATTGTGTCAACACAAGAGGTGTTTCCCTGAACAACAGCCATACTGCCATTGCAGGCCACCACAAACGCTTCAGGGCGGTCCTCTTTTCGCATAGGACGCGGACCATTTTTCGGGGCCGGGGCTTCCTCTTCCAGCACAGGTCGAAACGACATCAACATATCGTTGGCATCCAACGCAAGTGCACTGGCTTGAGGTGTTGCGACTGCCGGAGCCGTCGCAACAGGCGCCAGCGGTGGTGGAGCCATTGCTGTGGGTTGTTGAGCCAATGGAGTTGCATGAGGTTGTGGGGCGACAGGCGCAGACGGGCGCGCAACAGCAGGTTGAGCTGGCGTTGCTTGAGGTGCAGCCGCCGGAATCGCTTGTGATTGCCGCATTACAGGCTCAGCTTGGCGAATGCGTGGGGCCGGCGTAGCAGGAGCTGCAGGACGAGTAGCGGCTGCAGCAGCCGCTGCTTTTTTGGCATCGGTTGCAGCATTGATCCGGCGCATCAGCGCATCATTGTCCATAGTCTGGTCCGAGCCTTGAATTCTACGACGCCCAGAATACAAACCGGATGGTTAACATTCGGTGTTTTTTGAGGTGTTCCGCTCCTATCTCCACCCCGAAAAACACTTAACTTATCTGTGATGTCTGATACGTTCGGCGCAACCGACATCGAAATGCAAACACCATGGCTCCAAGCAGCAAGACAGAAACTTTGAGTGAAACCAACAATCTAAAACGCGGTGTGGCTTCGTTCGAGCAAGCTGCGCGTTGGCTAACTGAGCGTGGTATTGAAGATATTGAATGCATCACGCCAGATATTGCAGGCGTTGCCCGCGGGAAAATGATGCCATCTAGCAAATTTCTGGATGGGTCTACGTTGGCAATTCCAAGTTCGGTTTTTATGCAAACCATCTCTGGTGAATATCCTGAAGAGAGTGATGCATTTTCCTATCCGCCAAATGATGGTGATCTTCGATTGATTCCAGACCTTTCCACACTAGCCGCCGTGCCGTGGGAAACGGATCCGACCGCGCAAGTGATTTGCGATATGCATGATCACAACGACGAGCATGTCAGCTACACGCCGCGCAATGTGTTGCGCCACGTGTTGGACGCCTATGCCAGCAAAGGTTGGAAGCCAGTCGTTGCGCCGGAAATCGAATTCTATCTGGTTAAGACCAATGCTGATCCCGATATACCACTTGAACCTCCCATCGGTCGTTCAGGTCGCGCCATTGCTGGTGGCAACGGATACTCCATTGCAGGAGTAAACGAGTTCGATGAACTGATCGATGAAGTCTATGATTTTTCAGGTGCTCAAGGATTGGAAATCGAGACACTCATCCATGAAGAGGGAGCCGCTCAACTGGAGATCAATCTCAATCATGGAGATGCGATTGAACTGGCTGATCAGGTGTTCATGTTCAAGCGCACGATACGAGAAGTGGCCTTGAAACACGGCATGTACGCCACATTTATGGCTAAGCCAATTCAGGGCCAACCGGGGTCCGCCATGCACATTCACCAAAGTGTGGTCGATATCGATACGGGCAAGAATATTTTCAGCGATGAGGATGGAAATGAGTCTTCGCTGTTCCGTTCCTTCTTGGGTGGCATGCAGCATTTCGTTCCCAAAACTTTGGTGATGATGGCGCCTTATGTGAATTCATATCGGCGCCTTACAACCCATTCATCCGCACCCGTAAATGTGCACTGGGGCCATGATAATCGCACCACTGGGTTGCGCGTGCCCGCTTCAAGTCCTGAAGCGCGACGTGTCGAAAACCGAATTCCATCTTCGGACGCGAACTCTTATCTCGCACTCGCTGCATCTTTGGCTTGCGGGTATTTGGGCATGACAAACGATCTCATCCCCACATCGGCAACTGAAGCGACGGCCAATGAAGGAGACAACGACCTACCGCGGGGCCTGTTGGAAGGGCTAGCTTTGTTTGAAAATGACAAGGAATTGAGCGATCTTTTGGGCGAAGAATTTGTTGGCCTTTACAGCGCGATCAAGCGGGAAGAATTTGAAACTTTCATGAAAGTAATCTCCCGTTGGGAGCGCGAGTATCTTTTGTTGAATGTCTGATCAACTCTATCAATCACCAATTTCACCCGGTCGTTCTTGGTATGAAGATTCGTGTGGGGAACGACCAACCTACCCTGCTCTTGACGGAGATACGTCATGTGATGCCGTCGTCGTGGGCGGCGGCTTTTGTGGTTTGTCGGCTGCATTGCATCTTGCAGAAGCGGGCACAAAAGTTGTCCTGATTGATGCTCATCGATTTGGGGATGGAGCATCTGGGCGCAATGGGGGGCAGATGGGTTCGGGCCAACGCGCTGGCGCAATAGAGCTTGAAAAGGAACTGGGCTTTGAACGCAGCAAAGCGCTGTGGGATATGGCCGAAGATGCAAAGACATCACTGCACAATATTGCCAGCCGCTACGGGTTTGATTTTGACTATCAGCTGGGCCAACTGACGCCCATGCACAAGAAAAGCTTTGAAGCGGAAGCACGCGAAGAAGTTGAGGTTTTGAGCCACCGATACGGTTACAAAAAAATTGAATATCTCGACAAAGACAAGATGTCTTCCGCTCTTGGCAGCGAACACTATTTTGGTGGCACGAGAGACACGGGCACCGGCCATATTCACCCTATGAAATACTTGATCGGCTTGGCAGCAGCAGCGGCCAAAGCCGGGGCCGTTTTGCATGAAAACACGGCCGCTTTTTCGACGGAACGCAATGGCAAAATTTTTGTCAAAACAGCGCGGGGAACGATCACTGCTGACAGATGTGTTTTGGCTCTCAACGGTCATCACAACGATCTCCGTCCTGAACTTGCATCTCGCGTATTACCGATACAGAGCTTTATTGGGGCAACCGCCCCGCTCGACCACAACACGCCGGTGCTGCCAAATCATGAGGCTGTAGATGATAGCCGGTTTGTTGTTCGTTACTTTCGAAAATCAAAAGACAATCGCCTATTATTCGGAGGGCGCGAAGCCTACGGAAAATCAACACCGGGCGATATTGAGCGTGCTATCCGCAAGCAAATCACCGAGATTTATCCCGATCTCTCCGATGTTGAAATGACCCATGCCTGGGGAGGCAATGTGGCCATAACCATGCCTCGTATGCCTTATGTTCGAGAACTTGAAACGGGGCTTTGGACGGCAGGAGGTTTTTCCGGCCATGGGGTGATGTTGTCGAACTACACCGGGCGTATGATCGCTGAACAGTTTTTGGGCAAGAGCGACCAGATCAAGCTACTGAAAGATCTCAAAACCCCACAATTCCCTGGCGGTTCGTTGTTTCGCAATCCGTTAAAGCTTTTGGCACTCACATGGTACGCAATGCTTGATCGTATCTAGTTCACTAGACTTCGCCAGTGTTCACACGGTTCATATCACCATCTGCCCAACCCAAAACCTTTGGGTTCATTATTTTGAACCAAAGAGGTGGAATGGAGGCCAGCAAGAACGTTCCCGGATATCCAGATGGCAATCTTGGAAGGTCTTCAAAATTACGTAGGCTTTGATAGGGCCGCATGGGGTTGGCGTGGTGATCACTGTGTCTTTGAAGATGGAACAACATCAGATTGGATACAACATGATTGGTGTTCCATGAATGGTGAGGCTGGCAAGGCTCGTATCTTCCGTTTTCCTTTTTTTGCCGCCTCAAACCGTAGTGCTCCACGTAGTTGGCTTGAGTGAGTGCATACCAGCCAATGAAGTTGTGCAGCAGTAAGAACGGAACCATGATCCAGCCGAATGCAATGATCAGGCCGATGTTTGCAACAATCGTGACCGCGTAGCCCTGCAGAGTTTCATTGCGCCAGTGCCAGAATGACAGCCCTTTTTTCTCCATCCGCTCGCGCTCATGTTCGAACCCGCGTTTAAATGCGCCCGGCAATTCACGCTGTGCAAATGCGTAGACACTTTCATTGAAACGAGCTGAGGCAGGGTCTTCAGGTGTTGCCACCCAAGTATGATGCCCTCGATTGTGTTCGACACAGAAATGCCCGTAGCCAGATACGGCGTTTGCCAGCAAAGCGAAAAACTTATCTGTTTTGTGAGGCTTGTGCCCTAGCTCATGGCCCACCGTAATTGCCGTTCCAGACGTATAACCCGCGCTGACGACCGTCGCCAAAATAGCCCACCAAGGAAGGTCTTGGGTGCCGACAAGCCACGCAGAGGCAAGCAATGCTGCCCAAAACAATGGAACGGATATAAGAAGCAGAATGCGATAGTAATTGTCTTCCGCCATTTTCTCAACGATCTCAGCAGGCGGATTGCTATGATCTTCGCCGATTATCATGTCGAGCGTTGGGATGAGAAAATAGGAATAGAATACGGGCAGAAGCGTCACGATTGGGTTCTGGCCAAGCTGAAAATAGAGCCAAATACTCAGGATTGGGACAAGCGGCACCGAGAGTGACAAAAGCCAAAGGTATCGTTTTGTATCTTTGTACTCGATACGCTCACCCGACTTGGTTTCTGCCACAATTATCATAATATCAGAGCCTTTTTACAATGACGTTCCCGACCGAATATCCAGCTCCAAACGAACAGATAATGCCCATGGAATCCACTGGCAGATCGTCGCTGTTTTGAGAAAAGGCAATGATGGACCCAGCTGAACTGGTGTTTGCATATTCATGAAGAATGTTCGGCTGTTCCTGCGGCTCGGGCACGCGCCCTAAAACCTTTCGACCAATAAAGTCGTTCATGGATTTGTTGGCTTGGTGTAACCACATGCGATCCAACTTGGTGGGGTCCACACCTTCTTCTTCACAATGCTTGACCACCATATCAGATACGATTGGGACGACTTGTTTGAAGACTTGCCGACCATTTTGCATGAACTGCATGTCTCGACGATCTTCTACACCGTCAGGTCTTGAACGGCGCAAAAAACCATTGTTGTTGCGAATGTTGTTTGAAAACTGAGTGAGACAGCGGGTGGCCAGTATCTCGAACTGGGTGTCCGAACGGGCTTGTGACTTTTCTTCCAAGACAACGGCTGTGCAAACATCGCCAAAAATAAAATGACAATCGCGATCACGCCATTCCAAATGGCCGGAACAGATCTCTGGGTTGACCATTAAAATGCAATTGGCAGATCCTGAACGGATCATATCTGCGGCAGACTGAATACCAAACGTTGCCGACGAACAGGCCACATTCATGTCAAACCCGAAACCGTTGATGCCAAGGGCATCTTGAACTTCGATTGCGATTGCAGGATAGGCACGCTCATGATTTGACGCCGCACAAATCACGGCATCCACATTTGCAGCAGATTTGCCCGCTTTGGCCAACGCTTCCTTTGCAGCTGCAATCGCCATTTCAGCCATAATGCCTGGCTCTTCAATCTCACGCTGGCGCAATGTTGGGTGCATAATGTCTGGATTAAGAACACCTTCTTTGTCCATCACATGACGACGCTCAATGCCCGAAGCTTTGAAGATAAACTCTTCACTGGAATGGGCCATAGGTTCCAGCTCACCCGCCTCAATCTCGGCTGAGTGCATTGCATTTTGCTTGTCGGCATATGCGTTAAAAGCCTCGACGAGTTCTGCATTGGTGATAACAGCTTCTGGTGTATAAACACCCGTACCGCTGATGACGACTTGTCGCATAATTGTTGACCTTAACCCCTTGTATCTCCATCAAAACTAAAGCGACAATTGTGGCACCACAAGGTGCGCCACCGAATTGAAAGTGAATAACTCACAATGTTGAAAAGCCAACCCACTGCTAAAGACTGTGTTGCCATGCTGGAACGGCTGGTGGGCTATGACACAACATCACGAAACTCCAACATGGAGTTGATTGATGACGTGCGCTCACTGTTGTCTGAATTGGGGGTTGAAAGCCGCCTGACGTTCAATGAAGAAAATACCAAGGCAAACTTATGGGCAACGATTGGCCCGGATACGTCCGGCGGTATTGTGTTGTCTGGCCACACCGACGTTGTGCCTGTGGACGGTCAAGACTGGTCCAGCGATCCGTTCAAACTCACTGAACGCGACGGTCGTCTCTTTGGGCGCGGCACGTGCGATATGAAAGGCTATATCGCTTGCGTCATGGCACACGCCAAAAGCATGGCAGAAGCCGATCTAAAGACACCTATTCATTTTGCTTTTTCTTATGATGAGGAAGTCGGCTGCACAGGTGTAAAAGGTCTCATTGATGATATGAGCGACAATCTCCCCGCCCCTTTGGCGGTGATCGTTGGCGAACCCACCAGCATGCAAATTGTCGGTGGCCACAAAGGTGGACACAGTTATGTCACCACAGTCCATGGCATTGATGGACATTCCAGCGCGCCAGATCTCGGAGCGAACGCCATTTTTTATGCGGCTCGCATTATCAATTTTATCGAACAGTTGGGACAGCGCATCAAAGCAAATGGCGATCCCAGCAATGGTTTCACACCTTACTATACGACCGTTGATTGTGGTTTGATTGAAGGCGGGACTGCTGGCAACATCATCCCTGCCCGTTGCCAGTTTCATTGGGGTTTTAGAAATGTGCCGGGCGATGACACAGAAGCCTTTTGCAAAGAGGTCTTCGATTTTATTGAGAACGAAATTGAGCCTGAACTGAAAGCAATTTCTGATGCAGCAGGCGTCAGCCATGAATTGCGACATTACCTACCTGCGATGAAGCCTGATGAGAATTCGCCAGCAGAAAGTCTACTTCGACATCTCACGGGTCTTAATGAATCTGGCCGCGTGGCCTACGGCACCGAAGCTGCACATTTCCAAACAGCTGGTGTGCCTGGCGTGATCTTTGGCCCGGGCTCCATCAAACAAGCGCACCTCCCTGATGAATATATCGACATTGACCAATTGGAAGCTTGCCATGACTTCATTGGCAAGCTGACCAAATGGGCGAGTGAGAATGAAGGACTTTAGAAATGACTGACCGCAAAAACACGCCTTCGCTCGACACTTTGTTTGCGCAAGCCAATGGAGCCATTGATTCCCAAACGGGCGGCGTCGTGCCCCCATTGCAATCTGCCACCACGTTTGTACGTGACGAGAATTATGATCCGCTGTCTCCAAATCACATTTATGCTCGGGACGACAATGATCTCACGCGTTTGGGCGAAGACATGCTGGCACAGGCTGAACATGCGGAAGATGGGTTGTTACTGCCTTCTGGCATGGCAGCAATTGCGGCCGTGATGCGCACTGTGCCAAACGGCGGTCGGATTATCATGCAATCAGGCATCTATTGGGGGGCAACCAAATGGACACGCGACTTTTGTGCCCGCCGTGACATCGAATTGATTGAAGTCGATTGCTCTGATCTCTCAGCACTCCAACAGGTTGCACAGCCGGCGCAAATCTTGTGGATTGAAACGCCGTCAAATCCGTATCTCAAGACGGTAGATATTGCAGCTTGCGCAAAAGTTGCGCGTGAAATTGGAGCCGCGCTCGTAGTGGATTCAACGGCTGCAACGCCCGTCATATCTCAACCGCTTGATCACGGTGCAGACATCGTGATGCATTCAGCCACAAAGGGCATCAATGGTCATTCCGATGTGTTGGCGGGGTTTCTTGCATGCAAAGATGCCCAAGGCGAGTTGTGGCAGAACCTGAAAACTGATCGTCATGATGCGGGCGCTGTGATGGGGTCTTTTGAAGCTTGGTTGTTGATACGCGGAATGCGAACTTTGCCCCTACGTATGGAGCGTATGTGCAGCAATGCGCTTGCCATTGCCGAGCACTTGGAAAACCATGATCGAGTAGAAAGTGTTCTCTACCCAGGCCTAAAATCTGACGCAGGACATGAAGTTGCATCGCGCCAAATGGCCGGAGGGTTTGGAAGCCTTTTGTCATTTTGCACCAAGGGATCTCGAGAAGATGCGTTGAAGACCGTTGGGAAAATGAAATTATTCAAACGTGCAACGTCACTTGGCGGTGTTGAAAGTCTTGTAGAGCACCGCCACACGATTGAAGACACGGTTCCCGACAATCTGCTTCGCCTTTCAGTTGGTATTGAGAATATTGGCGACCTTATTGACGACCTGAACCAATCGTTAACCTAGTTTGTAAATCCCCTGCCTCCGTTACCACGCCGTTAACAAGCCACATGGCATTGTGAAGGCAATATATAACGCCGCGATCTCGCGGTGTCGTGGGACAGTGACGGGAGTTTCCAATGATTTACCAACGCCGCAAAAGCGATCTGAAAACAGACAAGAGCGAAGCGCATCTTGAATGGCCGACCATCGCGCGCCAAAAAGAGAAACGCGCTGTCCTTCTTGAGAAAAGTCGTCGCGGCATCGCAGTGTTCGACACCGACCTTCGTTTGATTGATTGCAACTCTTCTTATGGCGATGCCCATGATCTACCGCCTTCTCTCATGCGTGAAGGTGCAGAGTTTGTGCAAATCCTGAACCACATGGTTGAGACTGGAGATCTGCCTGGCAACGACGCTGATGGGTATGTGACCAAACATTTGAACTTCGCCAAGAGCGGCAATATCGAGACCATTTTTGAAACGCTACCAGATGGTCGTGTTATGTCGGTTGGGTTCATTCCGGTGGAAACTGGTGGTTGCATTGTCACCCAAGACGATGTCAGCAACATTTTTGCAGTGAAAGACGAAATTGAGCACGCCGGTTTTTATGACCGTCGCACCAGCTTGCCGAACAAACGCATTTTGCTGAAATGTATCGACGAAGCTTATATGCAAAGCTGGGATGAAGAGTCGTTTGCATTGTTGGTGGTTAAGGCAACTAACTTTGAAGCTTTGCGCAATCGCATGGAAGAGGATTCTGCGCATCTGCTGGTAAAGCATATCGGCGACCGTGTTCGCGATTGCATTCGCCAAGGCGATCTTCCAGCCAAATTGGAAGGTGCAGAGTTTGCGGTATTGCAACAATCTGTGTGCCAACCACACGATGCGGAAGCTTTGGCCAAACGTCTCATCAATGTGCTGAACCAACCCTATATGATCGATGGCATGCCGATTCTTGTTGAGTTCGCCATGGGTGTTGCACTGCCAAACCATGACGACGACAGTGAAGAAACACTTATTAAAAATGCCCGCGATGCTGCTGACGTGGCTGCAAAGCAAACTGGGTGTCGCTATGCATTCACCAATTTGGGTGACTTGGCACTGTCTGCCTAGTCAAACAACTGTACGAATTCAAAAGCCTCGTTTCCTTCGGATGCGGGGCTTTTTCGTTTCAGAAGAGTCTCAGAAAAGAATATTCATGACGGTGATCGAGACGATCAAAAACAAGATCGTCATACCAAACCCTGCCCGCAAAAAATCCTTCACGCGGTAGCCAGCTGGCCCCATGATCAATGCGTTCACTTGATGTGTCGGTATGAGAAACGAATTAGATGTTGAGATCGCAACCGTCAGTGCAAAGACTGCGGGATCGCCACCAGATGCAACCGCTATACTGATCGCCAATGGTACCAACAACACCGTGGCACCCACATTGGACATGATCAGTGTAAAGGCCGCCGCTAATAATGCTACGCCAATTTGAAGTCCCCAAATTGGGACGCCATCCAAACCCGCCAAAATTCCATCAGCAATCCATTGAGCTGTCCCCGTCGATTGCACGGCTTGGCCCAACGGAATCAAACTCGCCAGCAGGAACACCGTGTTCCAACCGACCGCGGAATAGGCTTCGTCTATCCGCAACACGCGACTGGCCACCATGCCCGCGGCGCCCACCAACAGGCAGAGAGACAAGAGAATATTGGTGAAGAGAATAAGGCCTAGTGCGATCAGGAAAAAAGTGAGTGCCCAACCCACTTTCTGCGGTCGCAATTCTTCACGCGGGTAATCACTGGTCACGATAACGAAGTCGCGATTTTTTTGGAGAAGGTTCAGCGCGCTCCATGTGGTGTGAACCAAAAGCGTGTCACCGGCATGCAAGGGCTCAAAACCAATCTTGGTTGGCAAATGATCATCGGTGCGAATGTGGCTCATCACTTCTTCACCGCGATAAATTGCAAGCAGTGAGAACCCATAACGTTCGCGGGCCCGCACTGAGCGCGTCGATTCATTGATCATAGAGCTTTCTGGCGGAATCACGATTTCAGCCACACCACAGCGGTGGCTGGCAAGTTCGCGCGAGAATTTATCCATTTGCGGATGGATCACGAGATCGTTTTGAACGGCAAACCTACGAATGGCGGCTGGTGTTCCCATGACCGCAATGCGGCTGGGCGCTTTCAGTTCATCCAAAACAACTGGCGCGACGTATGTTTTTTGATCAATGTGTAAAGCGATAATGTAGATATCGAAATCTGCATGGATATCGAGAATGGTTCTACCGGCAATTGGAGAATCCGATGGAACGGAAAGTTCTGTGATTCCTGAATCTAAGCCGTACAAGCGATTTAAATATTCAGACCGCTTGTCAGCTTCACTTCCACCTTGGTCCTCTGAACCGGGCAAAATAAAGCGCCCAAAAATCACAAAATACAAAATACCCGTCACCACCAATGACAACCCAATGGGTGTCACTGAAAACAAGCCAAATGTTTCCATTTGGTTCGATTGTGGCAGTTCGGCGTTGGCACTAATGATAAGATCATTGAGCAAGATCAATGGTGATGAACCCACCATCGTGATCGTACCGCCCAAGATTGCGCAGAAACCCATAGGCATGAGAAGTCGCGACAAGGGAATTTCAGTGCGAGAAGAAATACGTGACACAACAGGCAGATAAAGCGCTGCTGCTCCAACATTTTGCATGAACGAAGAGATAATTGCGACAGTGGATGAAACGATAGGAATGATCCGTTGTTCTGTTTTTCCACCAAACGTCAAAATGAAGTTCGTTACGGTCGACATAACTCCGGTTTTGTCCAAACCAGCACCAATGATCATCACCGCAATGATAGAGATCACGGCATTCGATGAAAATCCTGCGAACAATTCGCGAGGTTCCGCTAAATTTTCAAGCCCTGGCAGGTAACTGAGCAGACCCAAAATCACGAGGATGATAATTGCCGTCACATCGACACGCACAATTTCGGTCACAAACAGAAAAACGGTCAGCGCAAGCAAGCCAAGCACAGTGGCCATTTCCAGCGATAATCCAAGAGATTCCATAAACGACTCCCCACGCAAGCAACATCACTTCTGCGTGGCATCCATTGCTGGATGGGTTTTGGTTCCGCTGATGAAAAAAATCAAGAAGTTATATGAATTCAGATGGTCTGGTCGCCTGATTGTGAATAAGTGGTCCCATCGCGAAGCCTACGACATCACACTCGCGCCCGTATCAGCTGTTGAAACTGCATTGCGGAACACGTTGAAGAGATCAGTTCCCATTCCAAATTGGTTTGCAGACAAATCTGCGGTGGCCGCTTCGCGAGCATCCCATTCAGCTTCATCAACCTTAGCAACCAACTCGCCAGTTTCTGCGTCGAGACGTACAATGTCGCCATCACGCAATTTGGCTATGCCACCCCCGTCCACTGCTTCTGGCGTGAGGTGAATGGCGGCCGGCACTTTGCCGGACGCGCCAGACATACGTCCATCCGTCACCAGCGCAACTTTGAAACCGCGATCCTGCAAAACACCAAGTGGTGGTGTGAGTTTGTGCAATTCAGGCATACCGTTGCTGCGCGGCCCTTGGAAACGACACACCGCAATGACATCCATATTCAATGCGCCCGCTTCGAATGCTTCCTTGATGCCGTTTTGCGTTTCGAAAATTCGCACCGGCGCTTCGATAATACGATGTTCTTCTCTCACTGCAGACGTTTTGATAACCGCACGACCGATGTTTCCATCAAGCATTTTCAAGCCACCATCTTTTGAAAATGGTTCTCTGACTGTCGCCAAAATTTTTGCATTGCCAGCTTCGCGGGGGGCTGTTTGCCATTTTACGCCATCACCATCCAAAAGTGGTTCCTGCGCCATATTGGCAAGGCCACTGCCCGCAATCGTTTTTACATCGTCGTGCAGTCGACCTTCAGACAACAACTCGCCAATGAGATAAGGCAAACCACCAGCGGCATGGAAATGGTTCACGTCCGCCATACCGTTCGGATAAACCCGTGCCAAAAGAGGTGTGCAATCTGCTAAATCAGATAAATCTTCAAGTGTGAGAACAATGCCAGCTGCCTTTGCAATAGCTACCAAATGCAAAGCGTGGTTTGTGGAACCGCCCGTTGTGTGAAGACCAATCACACCATTCACGATTGCCTTTTCATCAATCACACGACCCACAGGTGTAAATTCATTGCCTGTTGCTGTGATGGACAATGCGCGACGCGTCGCTTCTTTCGTCAAAGCGTCACGCAATGGCGTACCCGGATTGACGAAACTGGAGCCAGGCAAATGAAGCCCCATGAACTCCATAAGCATCTGGTTGGAATTGGCTGTTCCATAAAACGTGCAGGTTCCGGGCGAATGGTATGATGCAGATTCTGCTTCCAACAATTCGGCGCGACCAACTTTGCCTTCAGCATACAATTGGCGCACGCGAACTTTTTCGGTGTTGGGCAGGCCAGAAGGCATTGGGCCAGCTGGAACGAACACCGCTGGCAAATGGCCAAATGACAGTGCACCGATTAAAAGGCCGGGGACGATTTTGTCACACACACCCAGATACATCGCTGCATCAAACATATTGTGAGACAAGCCAACCGCCGTTGCCATGGCGATAATGTCACGCGAAAACAGAGACAGTTCCATGCCCTTTTGACCTTGGGTCACACCATCACACATGGCGGGAACACCTGATGCAATTTGCGCCACGCCACCTGCATCTCGCGCAGCTTGTTTTATGATTTCCGGAAACGCGCCAAACGGCTGATGGGCGGATAGCATGTCGTTATACGATGTAATGATCGCCACATTGGGCACCACATCACCCGCCAAAGCAGACTTGTCTCCAACACCACATGCCGCAAAACCATGGGCTAAATTTCCACATGTAAGTGAAGAGCGATGGGGACCATCATTTGCCGCATCATCTAAGCGCTCTAAATAGGCATCGCGGCTGGGCTTGCTGCGCTCTACAATTCGATTTGTAACTCTGGAGATCGCTTCAATGGTCATTGTTTTTT
>CALHHQ010000268.1 GCA_938030645.1 uncultured Rhizobiaceae group bacterium | reverse complement strand
GCTGCCGACATCCAATAAAGTGGATAGGCTTCCAACCCAAACGGCATCGCAACAACACTCAACAGTGCAAACGGCATCACCATTAATGATACAAGAGGCATGGCCAGTACGTTTGCGACCAGACCGAGAGTAGCCACACGCTGGAAGTGATAAGCTGCAAACAATCCTGTAGCAGCACCGGCGATCACGGAAGTCATGGCCAATCCGCCAATGTCACGTACGACCCATTTTTGAATTCTCCCGACAGGCTTATTGTCTTTTTGTGCCTGTTTCCTTTCTCGCCTTCTTTTCAGTGCCTCATAACTGGCAATGAGTGCAGCAACCGCAGAAAAACTCATTTGAAAGCCGGGAGACAGAACTGCCTGTGGCGCGATGATGAGAACAACAAGTGCAGCTATGGCCACATTGCGCATGGTCAATGCCCGCCTGTCGAACAACACAGCCAACAACATTATGGAGATCATGATGAAAGCCCGTTGAGTGGACACCCCTGCCCCTGACAACAAAAGATAGATTGCCGATACGCAAAGGGCGGCGGCACTTGCCCATTTCTTCACTGGCTTATGCAAAGCAATGGAAGGAATAAACGAACACATTGCTCGCAAACCCAATATGACAGTTGCAGAGATGAGCGCCATATGCAGCCCAGAAATGGCAAGGATATGCGCCAATCCAGACTTTCTCAAATCTTCGGACACCGTTTCTGAGATCCCGCTTCGATCTCCCACAATCAGCGCTGCAGCCAAACCGCCAGCGTCTCCTTTCAATGATGATCGAATGATGTTTCCAACGGCGTCTCGCGTATGCGCCACACTGGCTCTGAACGAAAATGCGACTTCGATCTGTTGGGCAGCAGCCTTCGGCGATCCAAGGAAAAAACCTGATCCGCCGATACCGTTGAACCAATTTTGGAAACCAAAATCATAACCGCCAGGATATGCAGGACCAGACGCAGGACCGACTCTGGCACGACCTGTTATGGTTTGGTTGAGATGGAAGACAGGAGCGCTTTCGCGTGCAGTCAACCGAACCCTTTCAACATCGTACTTTTTGTTGCGAACGGAGACCGAGCCTAAGTGTTCTGATGTGTTTAATGTGTATCTGTGAGAACCGTTGGGGCGAATCTCAACCTTTTCAATGACGCCGGTTACGTCTGCAAAAATGGTTGTAGAGAGTGTTTTCGTCTTGAGAAGATGTGTTTGAATCTGTGCAACAGCAGCCCCTGCGGCCAAGATGCACAAAGCAGAGAGCAAGGGGCGCAATATTCCGCCAGCTTGCGATTTATATGCCAGACCAAGGCCAATGATTGCCGCGACCGCAAATGCGCCAATCAAGGGTTCTCGCGGCAGATTGAAATAGATGATACACCCAATTCCAAACAATACTGGTATCAACAGAAAGCCGATGCCCAGTTCCAACTCGTATTGGATCTCGTGTTTCAGCCATTCAGAAATGCGCGTGAGTTTGAGTTCTGCTTTGAACCGCCATCTTTCAAGGCCAGTTGGATTTTGAAGGAAATCAAAACGAGTGGGAGAACTGTCCACGATTTCATCGTGTTCTTTAACAGTCGCGCTGGAGGAGCCAATGTCGTCTATAGCTGTTTGGACAGTTTCATTTTGACCTCCGACAGGCAGCCACAGGTCTTCATTCGGTTCGGAAAACCGTGATACATTGCTCGATACTTTACGCTCGTTGTCGTCCATTGTCGCAGGTCACCCGTTCCTCATACGGATAGGACTGACCAGCAGTCCTGCTTGTATGATGGCGCGCTTGTGCTACAGGAGCAACGTCCCCTTTTGTTCTCTTTGGCGCGCTCACATAACGCGCAAGCATTTCAGGCTCAATTTGTATGTCCAAACCTGTCGTTACCCGCTTCGCTCCTTCACCCACCGGCTACTTGCACATTGGCGGAGCTCGCACTGCTTTGTTCAATTGGCTCTTTGCAAAAGCCAATGGTGGCAAGATGCTGTTGCGGATTGAAGATACAGACCGTGCGCGCTCTACCACTGAAGCCGTGGATGCGCTCGTAGATGGATTGAACTGGTTGGGCTTAGATTGGGATGGCGATCCCATCTCGCAATTTTCGCGGGTAGAACGGCACCAAGAAGTGGCAAACATGCTGTTGGAAAGCGGCAACGCCTACAAGTGCTTCTCCTCGCAAGAGGAATTGGAAGAGATGCGTGAATTGGCGCGTCAGGAAAAGCGTTCGCCGCGCTATGACGGACGCTGGCGCGACCGCGACCCCTCCGAAGCACCAGAGGGCGTGACACCTGTCATTCGTTTGAAAACGCCATTGACGGGCGAGACTGTGATCAATGATTTGGTGCAAGGTGAAGTGCGCTTTCCCAATGATGATTTGGACGATCTCATCTTGCTGCGCTCTGATGGAACACCAACCTACATGTTGGCTGTCGTGGTGGATGATCATGACATGGGTGTCACTGATATTATCCGAGGTGACGATCACCTCACCAATGCTGCACGACAGGTGAATATTTACGATGCGCTTGGTTGGGATGTTCCAGAAATGGCGCATATTCCCCTGATCTATGGACCCGATGGTGCAAAGCTTTCCAAACGACATGGTGCAACCGGCGCGGAGGCTTACCGCGCCATGGGATACCTGCCAGATGCATTGCGGAACTATCTAGTGCGCCTTGGCTGGTCGAATGGAGATCAAGAGTTTTTCACCACTGATGAATTGCTCGCCGTATTCTCCACCGCTGGCATGGGCAAAAGCCCATCACGTTTTGATTTTGCTAAACTGGAAAACATGAACAGCCACTACATTCGCGATGCTGATAGTGATGCGCTTGCTTCATCGATTGAGACTATTTTACCCGAGATTGAAGATGGCAACTGGTACAAAGAACGTTGGACCGCAGAACATCGCGCTCAATTCGTTACTTTGATGCCTGCATTGAAAGAACGGGCAAAAACACTGCTTGATCTTCTTTCAGGTGCAAAGTTTTTGTTTGCAGATGCACCTGTGGTTTTGGAAGAAAAAGCGCTCGCTATTTTGGACAAAGACGAAGGCGCAGCACGCCTGATGTTGGCCGACATGATTCCAACGTTAGAAGCCATTGAAACTTGGTCGCTGGAACACATTGAAACGATTTTGCGTGATTACATTACATCCAATGACTTGAAGATGGGTAAAGTGATGCAACCCATTCGAGTTGCCGCTACGGGAACAACTTCGGCACCTGGTGTTTTTGAAATTATGCATGTTCTTGGCAAGCAGGAATGTATTGCCAGAATTCGCGCGCAAACGGTTTGATGGCCGAACCTAATACGAAGAGATAAGAACAATTGTGCGCGTCAAATTGGGCCTACACCTTGTTTGCAAAACGTAAATCTTCTAATACAGCGTCACTACATTGCGCGCTCCTTTGGCGACTGCATTTGCAGAACGGTCACAGCGCTTCAGCAACTGATAGATAACTGTAAGCTTCGGCGGACATTCTCCTTCGGATTGCGCATTACATTTGAAAGGGAATTTCATGACGGATCAAAAAGCGACATTGAATATTGGCGAAGAAAGCTACGAGTTCGAGGTGCGTCAAGGATCTGTAGGACCAGATGTTCTCGATATTTCTTCTCTGTATAAGCAATCAGATCGCTTCACATTTGATCCGGGGTTCACGTCCACTGCTTCTTGCGAAAGCGCGATCACTTACATCGATGGTGATGCCGGCATTTTGCTTCACCGTGGTTATCCAATTGATGAACTTGCCGAAAACGGCGACTTCTTGGAGACATGCTATCTGTTGCTCTATGGCGAATTGCCAAACAAGGAACAGAAAGCCGATTTTGTTCATCGTGTAACCAACCACACAATGCTGCATGATCAAATGATCAAGCTGTTTTCTGGCTTCCGTCGCGATGCACATCCGATGGCTGTCATGGTTGGTGTTGTGGGTGCTTTGTCTGCATTCTACCACGATTCAACCGACATCACGGACGAAAGCCAACGCATGGTTGCGTCCATGCGCATGATTGCGAAAATGCCGACTATTGCAGCCATGGCGTACAAATATTCCGTCGGGCAGCCGTTTGTGTATCCCCGCAATGATCTCGACTACGCGTCAAACTTCCTGCACATGTGTTTCGCTGTTCCAGCCGAAGACTATCAAGTGAACCCAGTTCTAGCGCGCGCTATGGATCGTATTTTCACGCTTCATGCTGATCACGAGCAGAATGCGTCAACTTCGACGGTCCGCCTTGCGGGCTCATCTGGCGCAAACCCATTTGCATGTATCGCAGCTGGTATTGCTTGCCTTTGGGGCCCTGCCCATGGTGGCGCCAACGAAGCAGCGCTCAACATGCTGACCGAGATTGGAACGCCGGATCGCATTCCAGAGTTCTTGGAACGTGCAAAGGACAAGAACGACCCGTTCCGCCTGATGGGCTTTGGCCACCGCGTTTACAAGAACTACGATCCACGTGCCAAAATTATGCAGCAAACAACCCATGAAGTTTTAGGGGTTCTGGGCAAAACAGATGATCCTGTTTTGGATGTTGCAATGGAACTGGAAAAAATTGCTCTTGAAGACGATTATTTCAAAAGCCGTGGCCTGTATCCAAACATTGACTTCTATTCTGGCATCACGCTGAAGGCTCTCGGTTTCCCACCAGAAATGTTCACAGTGTTGTTCTCACTGGCACGCACAGTGGGTTGGATTGCCCAATGGAAAGAGATGATTGAAGATCCAAAACAGAAAATCGGGCGGCCGCGTCAGTTGTACACTGGGCCAACAAAACGCTCATACGTTTCTCTCGACAAACGTTAGTTCGTCATTCTTCAATTTTGAAAAGATCTGCGGAGCCGATTTAGGCTCTGCTCAAAACCCATCGAATAATGTCGCGTGACAATTGATCAAACGCCTGATCGAACGCGTTTACATATCCATCAGCGGTTTCGCTAGACGCACCAGCTGTAACTTCAAAAATTTTGGTTTCAACAACTTTGCCAGATCCATCTGCCAAGAGCTTGATTGATATTTCAATATTTGCCTGACGATTTATCACTTCAAATCTGCGTATATCGCTGACCAATTGATAGTCAATGACCAGCCCATCACCTGGCTTTGCAGTAGCGCCAGTTGAAGCCGAGTTTTCAAACGCTTCTACAAGTTTGGATTGAACCATTTTGGGCACGGTGTCTGACCACTGAGCACCTTCGAGATAGGTGATCACTCGAGGAGACGGCCGCACAATGATGCGTGCAGAATTGATTGCGTCTAGAGACGTTGGAAGTTTAACAAGAATTTGAGAACCTGTTGAGGCTCGCAATCCAGAAAAGCTCTGGGGTGCCGAAATTTCATAAGTTTCGCGGGGTGCTTCCTGTTTTTTGATCAGCGCGCAGGCTGACGCTTGAAGCGCTAACACGAGCACAACAGTCAGCTTGGTCTTACGACCAAACATCATCATTGTTGATCTGGTTTGCAACTCAGTTCGCTGCACAGGTGCCCGCCTCATACTTTCAAAATCCAATTCACCGTCTTGGTCGTTGACTGCCTGTTTCACGAATACGGCTTCCTCCCGCTCCCGTGATAATTGACGATGGGTTTCTTTCCAGATTTCGAATAACACGGTCGATGCGATTAAGCGATTGGCCCGCATTGTTAATCAGTGTCTGTGTGTCTCTTAAGCCACGGTCCGTAAATTTGGTTATGCCCCGACCGATGCTGCCGATTTGGCGGTCCAAACTCTGAGCGGCTTGTCTAAAGGTCGCGAGAGTTTCTCTTGCATCTGCCACCAACCCGTCACCCGCACCGCTGCCAAGCAGTGTATTTACGCGGCTGGCAGCTTCATCAATTTTTTTAGAGGTCTGATTGAGACGTGCGGTCAGTTCAGATGCATCAGTGATGATTTTGTTGATATCATCTTCACGTGTGCTGAATTTGGAAGTGACTTTGGAAACATCATCAATGACAGATTTAGCCCCTTTGGCTGCGCCCGATATGTCTTCAACTGCTGTGTTGATTTTTCCAGCATCGAGAGCCGCCAACAAGGTGGTCACATTTTTGCTTGCTGCATTTAAATCAGTGATCAGCGAGTTGATGGCTGATTTATCAATTGCTGAAACGATTCCACGCGCGTTTGAGGCCGTTTGCGAAAGATCATCTAGTGTTTGTTGAACAGTTCGAGGGTCAACTGAAATTGCTATTTCGTTGGCGCGCTTCGTTGCAGATTCCAGATCTTTGAAAATGCGAGAGATTTGTTGCGGTGATACACCATCGATTACTCCATCGACCTTCGTCAAAGTTGAGTTCAGCGACTGCGTTGCGACCGAGAGTTGCTGAACAGTGGTGGCAACCGACTTTACGATGCTCGCAATCTCTGCGCGTTGATCGGCGAGAGTGTTTGAAAACTGCGCAACATTTTCAAGGGTATTGCCCACCGTCTTTGGGTCAACAGCTTGCAGTATTTCTTCGGCACGAGAAATTGTCCCGCTTAGCTTGCCGGACAAACCATCGAGAGACTTTGCAATTTCCCCTGCACTGTTCATGAACTTCTCAAGACCGTCGCTGTTGCTGGCAAGAGCCGTTGAAAACGTTTCGATGTTTTTGACAGTGGTGTTAATGCTGCTCTCACTGTTTTCCACCACGCGTTCCAAAGACGACATAATACGCTCGGTCCGGTTGGCGATGCCATTTATACGATCCAGCAAATCTGCGAGTGCGGCAGGATCGCCTTCGATCTGCGGGATTGTGCCCGGTTGCACTTCACTGCCGAGCAGTTTTTGAGCATCAGGAGTGCCGCCCTCCAATTGAATGAATGCGCCACCAGACAAACCGCGAATTCCTATTGTTGCTCTCGTATCAGTTCGAATTGGCGTGCTGCTGTTGACCTTTGCATCCACGACCACAAAGCGCGGGTCATCGTAATCGAGGCGCAAACCCTCAACACGCCCGACATCGATGCCGTTGAATTGAACAAGGCTGCCTTTTGCAAGACCGGACACCGATCCCTGAATGCGAACTTCTATGGGAACGAGATTGTCCGTTTCGTTGTACCGACCGAACCAGAACACAACCGCAAGCGCAGCCACCAAAGCAACCAAAGTGAAAAAGCCAACGGCTATATAGTTTGCGCGAGTCTCCATAATTTACTGTAACGATGCCTTGTTCGATTGGCTACGCGTTTTCAGGCTCATTGCCTTGTGATCCAACGCAGCTCTTGCACGCTTTCCTTGAAAATACGACACAATCCATGGATCGGTTTCCTTCAACATATCCTGCATTGTGCCGGTTGTGTGCACGACACCGTCGCGCAAAACGGCTATGCGATCGCATACAGCATGCAAACTGTCGAGATCATGGGTCACCATCATTACTGTAAGGCCCAATGTGTCACGCAATGAGGCAATTAAGTCATCAAAATCCGCCGCTCCGATCGGATCGAGACCAGATGTTGGTTCATCCAAAAACACCAGTTCTGGATCAAGGGACAATGCCCGTGCCAAAGCTGCGCGTTTGATCATGCCACCAGATAGTTCCGATGGATATTTATCTCCGGCAAAGGCTGGCAGACCAACAAGTTCGATCTTAACTTTCGCCAATTCATCCATAAGATTGGATGAAAGATTGAGATATTCGCGCATTGGAACCTGAATATTCTCTTTAACTGTCAGCGACGAAAATAAGGCCCCATGCTGAAACAAAACGCCCATTCTTCGGTCCAAACCGATGCGTTCTTGTTCGCCAGCAGCATCGTAATCCTGTCCTAAAATTTGAATTCTGCCGCCTTGCTTTTTGGCAAGGTCCAAGATCGTGCGCATCAAAACAGATTTACCTGATCCGGATCCACCCACAAATCCGAGAATTTCGCCGCGATAGACGTCGAGATTTAGACCTTTGAGGACGTGGTGAGCGCCGAAAGAAACATGAATATCCCGCACGGACAGCACGATCTCTTGCTCTTCTGTTTGTGTTTTTCTCTGCATCCCTAAATCCCAATCGCAGAAAAGAATATTGAGAACAGTCCATCCACCAAGATCACTGCAAAGATCGATTTAACAACCGCTGATGTTGTGCGTTGCCCCAAAGATTCGGCACTTCCGCCTACTTTCAACCCTTCAATGGCTGCGATTAGACCGATCAAAACAGCCATAAAGGGCGCTTTCACGAGGCCGACAAACAGATGTTGAATTCCCACACCTGTGTTGAGAGCTTCCAAAAACTGGGCTGGGCTTATGCCGATATAGATATCACTGACAACAATTGCCCCTGCAATACCGGCAAGGTCGGAAACGAGTGTCAGCATGGGCAATACGATGATCAGCGCCAGCAATCTTGGAAAGATGAGAACGCCAATGGGATTGAGGCCAATGACGTCTAAAGCGTCAATTTCTTCACGCATTTTCATCGTACCGATTTCAGCAGTGATAGCGCTGCCAGTACGACCTGCCACCATAACTGATGTTAAAAGCACACCAATCTCGCGAAAGTGAAGAATGCCGACGAGGAATACGGTCAGCAATTCCTCACCATAGAATTTCAATTGATAAGCGCCCTGCTGCGCGATAATTGCACCAATTAAGAATGACATCAGCGCGATGACAGGAACGGCTCGCAAGCCCATGTGGTCAACCTGATTGATCAGCGATGTGAAACGTCTCGCACGTCCATGTCTCGAATTGGACTTTGACCCTTTGAGGGAAGATCCGATGAGGAAGCATCCTGTCAAGAAATCGCGCCACACACTGGTCACCGCTTTGCCGAGCAGGCTCAACGGGTTTTTGTCGGACCGAAAAGAGGAAGTTGACTGCTCACTATCGGAGCCATCAGACAATCGAACTACTTTTGTCAGCTCAATACGGTTTTGGTCTTGATCTTGATGTTGAAATGAAAGTCCGCGCGTTTCAGCATTTGTTCGCAATCGTTCGACAAGCCATGCCCCCCCAGTATCGAATGAAGACACATTGGACGTGTCGAACACGATAGACGGGAAATCGCTATTTTCGATTTCGCGCATTTGCCTGTCGACTTTATCAATGCCTTTCAAGGTCCAATCGCCCAAGGCCTCAATCTTCCAGACAGAGGTGCTTTTTTCGACCGAAAGACTGGTGGTGTCACGCATCAAAGATGGCTTTCATTGCCCCTGTTTGTCATTCAACAAAAAGAGCACAATTGCTCTAATTTAGCTGTTTGAGTCTTCTTCATCGAACATCAGAACCGGTTCTGACGGCATGATTGTGGAAATCGCGTGTTTGTAGACGAGTTGGGAATGTCCGTCACGGCGAAGAAGCAGACAGAAATTATCGAACCAAGTAACGATGCCCGTTAGCTTCACACCATTGACCAGAAATATAGTCAGAGAAATCTTGTTCTTTCTGACGTCGTTTAGAAATGCGTCTTGAAGATTTTGTTGTTTTTCGGCCATGCCGTTTTCCCTTTGTCCGCACAATTGGTGAAGCTTATATGGTCGTACCTATTGTCTCAATGCGTAAAATTGAGGTTTTAGCGAGTTCATCTGTTGAACCAATATTTGGTGCTGAGAATAGACAAAAGCACCAGAACTTCCAAACGGCCAAGGATCATCGTTCCAATCAGAGCAATTTTACCCGTCACTGAAAAGTCCGCATAACTCGGCCAAGCTTCCGCACCTGGTGCTGCCCATCCCGCTTCATACACTGGGCCAGCTGTCGCAAACGCTGAGATTGTAGCACTTATGGCGGCTTCGAATGGGATGCCTGATGCGGCGATGACGACTGAAAACAACGCAATCGTGAGGATCATGACGGTGAAAAAGCTCCAAATCGCTTTCATCAGGTTCATGTCATAGTTCTGGGTGCCAAATTTCGACGGCTTCACGTTGTGTGGATAAATCAGGCGTTCGATCTCACTCCACGACTGAACCAACATGCCGCCCACACGGTAGTGTTTTAATCCGCCTGTGGTTGAATATGCGCTACCACCCACAAACACGATGAAAAGCACGACAATAAGAGGTATAAGGGCAATGGTACCGGGGCGTGCCTCAATCCCACTTGTCGCCACCAAAGATGTGGCCACGAAAAAACCTTCAAGCAATGCGTTGCCGATTGCGTTAGCGGTGGGTGCACTGATTGCTACGATGATGAACATATAGATCACCGCCAAAATGCCGATAAGAACCATCACCGAATAACTCTCCCGATGGGAAGCCAATCCAATCAACCGTCGATCAATCAACATACGCTGCCAGAAGACACTTGTGGCGCCCAAGAGCAGAAACAACGACATCGTAAACAGGCCTACAGGTGAAACGAAGGTGTCGATGGCTCCATCAAAAGGGAGAAACCCTCCCGTTGACACAGCTGTCATAGCCAGTGTCACGGCATAGAATGCACGTGTTCCCGACATGAACAGCACAATTGTGCAAATGGCTGTCATGGACGCGTAGATGGCGAATATTTTCAGAATGAGGGATAGCGCACGGTGTTGCGTTCCATCACGATCCAAGTTTCCCAAAAAGATGGATGATCCGCTTGTGAGCCCACCAATGCGCATGGGTGCAATGATCAACAACACGGTGAGCAGTGCCAAAAACCCACCAAACCATTGCAGTTGTATGCGCCAGAACAACAAGCCCTGAGGCCACGATTCGACCGTTTTTAGAATGCTCCCACCTGCAGTGGAAATTCCCGAGACAGATTCAAACAGACTGTCCAAAAAGCTAAGCTGTGAAATATCGACGATGGGCAAAGCTGCAAATACAGGCAGTATCGTCCAAACGGCTGTCACTAAGACGAGCTTGCCGACTTCGGGCAAGCGTCCTTCCCGGTTCATAACCGCCAAAACCAAACTGCCAAATACAAATGAACCCAACAGCAAATAGACGCCAAGCCGTTGGGCAACTTCGTATTCTCCTGCCAGCAAACTGACAAATACGGCGCCCAGCATTGAAACGCTGAGGATGAGACCCACTGCGCCAAAATAGAGAAGGACGACCAGCATTAGAAGAATTCCAGGCTGACCCGAAACATTTGTTCTACTTGCGAGACGCGTTCGGAAGTCGCGAAAACCACAATCCGGTCTTTCGCTTTCACCACGGTATCGCCGTTGGGCATGATGATTTCTTTGTCGCGATAAACCGCACCGATTCTAATTCCGTCTGGAAGATCCAGCTCACGCAATGGTGTGCCGACCATTGTGGACGTCTCTAGCGCTTCTGCTTCGATGACTTCAGCAGCACCATTTTGAACGGAGTGGACGCCTCTAATACGGCCACGGCGAACGTGTTGAAGAATTTTTGAGATCGTCACTGAACGCGGGTTCAAGTGAGCATCAATGCCTAGTGTTTTCGTGAACTCGTAATAACTGGTGTTGTTCAACAACGTCATGTTGCTTTTGGCACCCAACCTCTTTGCCATGACGCTGGACAAAATGTTGACTTGATCATCGTTGGTCAACGCGACCATCAAATCACAGTGTTCAATGTCAGCTTCCAAGAGTATTTGCTGGTCCAAAATACTGCCGTGGAGGACGACGGTTCTGGTCAACTCATCGGCAACTGCGATTGCCCGATCACGAGAATTATCGACGATTTTGATCCGCGCTTGCGTTTGTCGCTTTTCCAACTCGGATGCAACGTAAAGCCCGATGTTGCCGCCACCGCCAATGAGAATACGACTGGCCGTGGGTTCTTCATGCCCAAAAATATTCAGTGTACGTCGAACGCGGTCACTGCGAACAATCACATAAGCCAAATCGCCGGCCATCATCGCATCGCTGGAATGGGGAACAAATAAACGCCCTGCTCTCCAAATTCCGACCACCACCGCAGATAGATCCGGGAACAACTCACTCAATTGACCAAGCGGTGTGTCCACAACGGGGCAATCGTCCAAACATTCAATGGCGATCATCGCCACTTCATCATCGGCAAACCGCACGACATCATTTGCGCCGGGCAAGGCAATGCGTCGTAAGATCATTTCACCCACTTCAATTTCCGGGGAAATGATTACATCAATCGGCATATGTTCGCGGGAGAACAAATCGCGGTAATGAGACTGGAGGTAATTTTGCGCGCGAATACGAGCAACTTTGGTGGGCACATCAAAGAGAGAATGGGCAACCTGACAAGCCACCATGTTGACTTCATCATACAAAGTCACGGCAATGATCATATCGGCGTCTTCTGCACCAGCGGATTGCAACACATCAGGTTGCGAACCGTGCCCCACAAACCCTCGCACATCGAGTTGGTCGCGGATGGCTTGAACCAATTGCGGAGAATTGTCGATTACAGTGACGTCATTGCCCTCGTTGGCAAGACGTTCAGCAATGCCGTAACCGACCTGCCCTGCACCACAAATGATAACTTTCATCCGATTTTCGCCCCGCTCGGCAAATCAATGACTGATGTTGCGCGAAGTTATAACCCAAGAGATTTCAATTTGCGATGCAAAGCCGATCTTTCCATGCCAACAAAAGCGGCAGTTTTCGAAATATTACCGCCAAAGCGCGTGATCTGCGCCAAAAGATAGTCTCTTTCAAACACTTCGCGGGCTTCTCGCAACGGCATAGACATAATGTGATCGTCGCCCACTCCTGGTGTTTTGGGCAACATATCACTGATTTCGCCAGGCAACTTATCGGCCGTGACCGCCTCTTCTTCATCGCCACGGTTCAAAATCATCAAACGTTCGACATTGTTGCGCAATTGGCGCAAATTTCCCGGCCAAGAATGGGCTTCCAACACTGCCATCGCATCTTCACCAATTTGACAGGCTTTGACGCCCGTTTGGGATTCTATTTGTTTCATGAAAGCTTCTATCAACGGGCGAATGTCTTCGCGCCTGTCTGACAGAGAAGGAACTTGTATCGGCACCACGGCCAACCGATGAAACAGGTCTTCGCGGAACTCCCCTTCAGCAATTCTTTCTTCAAGATCGATAGATGTGGAGGACAAGACACGCACGTCAACGGCAACCTTTTTGTTGCCACCCACGCGTTCGAACTTCTGTTCAACCAACACTCGAAGAATTTTGTTTTGGGTCTCTTTTGGCATTTCGCCAACTTCGTCCAACAACAAAGTTCCCATATGCGCTTCTTCGAGAGCCCCAACTTTAGCTTCTTTCCCGTTGTTGGCTTCTGTTCCAAACAACTCCGTCTCCATATTGTCAGCCGTTATGGCAGCTGCATTTATAACAACGAAGGGGCCGTTGGTTCGGTTTGATTGTTGGTGAATGGCACGCGCCACCATTTCTTTACCTGATCCTGACGGTCCAATAATCATGATCCGAGAATTGGTTTGCGCAACTTTCTCAATATTAGACCGCAACTGGGTCATTGCTGGTGAGATGCCCAACATATCAGGCATATCTGGCGTTTTACGTTCCAGTTCTTTGACCTGTTTTCTCAATCCAGCCGTTTCCAAAGCGCGTTCCGCAATTAAAATGAGCCGGTCTGCCTTGAAGGGTTTTTCGATGTAATCGTAAGCGCCACGACGAATAGCCGATACTGCGGTTTCAATGTTGCCGTGACCTGAGATCACAACCACAGGAAGCCCCGGATGCTGCTCCTGAATAACATCCAACAGTTCAAGGCCATCTAGCTTGCTGCCTTGCAACCAAATATCCAGGAAAATCATCGACGGTCTTCTGTCCGATATCTCCGCTAAGGCCGTATCACTGTCGTGAGCGGTTCTTGTTTCGTGACCTTCATCTTCAAGCAGGCCAGCCACGAGGTTCCGGATGTCTATTTCATCATCGACGACGAGAATATCAGATGCCATTGGTTACTTCCTCATACACGGAATCTATGGATGCGGCTTTCGCGGCTTCAGGGATGGTGATGCGCATCATGGCACCTCGACCGCCCTGTTCCACCGCAGGAGCATCCAGCAATTCAATCCGACCTTTATGTTCTTCCAAAATTTTACCGACAATCGCCAAGCCTAGACCAGTCCCTTTTTCACGAGTGGTCATGTACGGCTCTAATAAACGTTGCCTGTTTTCTTTAGGTAGGCCTTTGCCGTTGTCTATGAATTCGAGGATATGTGAGCCACCTGAATTCTTGTATTTTATGCTGATTGTTGGCTTTTCAGAATCACCGTAAGCAACACCTTCAATCGCTTCAGTCGCATTTTTGATGATGTTACCGAAAGCTTGGCCCAACAATCGGCTGTCAAACATAGCTGGGATCGGATCTTGGCCTAAATCAACATCAAACTGAATTTCAGGGTGAGCAACTTTCAGCAAGAATACAGCCTCGTTTACAGGCTCTCGAAGGTCGCCAAAAGCAATTGTGGGTTTTGGCATGCGCGCAAATGACGAAAATTCATCCACCATGCGTCCAATGTCCGATACTTGCCTGATAATCGTTTCAGTACACTGATCAAAGACTTCCCGATCTTCGGTGATCACTTTGCCATAACGCCTACGAATGCGTTCGGCTGACAATTGAATAGGCGTTAAAGGGTTTTTGATCTCGTGGGCGATCCTACGCGCCACATCGGCCCAGGCTGAACTTCTTTGGGCTGTTACAAGATCTGTAATATCGTCGATTGTGACCACGAATGATCTGTCTTCATTTGACAAATCATCATCGGAGGAAACCTGAACATTCAAAGTGGATTGTTGGCCCTCACGCAGTATGGATATCTGCTTGCGGAACGTGTTGCGACCACTGTTTGATGCTTCGTCCACCACCGCCATGAGTTCGGGGGTTACTTCGGACAATGGACGTCCGACGAGATCGTCAGTCGATGCCCCCAGCAGTTCCACGGCCGAGGAATTTGCAATTGACAATCGTCCTTGACTGCTGACGCCAACCACACCAGCCGTCACACCAGACAGAACAGCTTCTGTGAACCTGCGGCGGCGATCTGTCTGTTCCTGATTGTCGAGAATTTCATCTCGCTGCGTCCGCAATTCGCTCGTCATGGAATTGAACGTTTCCGTCAACGAACGCAGATCACCTTCGGAGCGTGACGACGGAACAACAACTGAAAGGTTGCCCGTAGAGACTTCATCTGCAGCTGAAATAAGCCGCCTGATTGGCTCCACAAGCCTGTCTGCAACAGCAATTCCCATCCAAATCGCTGAGAGTAAAATGGTCAAACAAATGCCCACATACAAAAGCGCAAACGCAATCTGCAATGGAAGACGACCGCTCTCTAGACTTTCATATTCATCCGTAATTTCTGACATCAGTTGGATGGAGTTGAGAACCGTGGGATCAACTTCGGTCAAGGCGTAGAAATAGATATCATCGCCAAAGTTCTTCAGCTTGAAAGCGCAAACGGCCAAGTTTTGAGTTTTCGGAGTTAAACATGACGGTCGGCCATCGCTGGCAGACTCAAGCAAATCCAAAGGTGCAGAGGGCAATCTGCTCTTGTTGATCACGTTGGCTGAAATCAATTCGGTCGCATCTTGCCGAACTATGCTGGCGCCAGCTAAACCGCGAGCCTTCGCCTGTCCCGTCATGATGTTGCGAAAACCCTGTTGGTCCAAATTGAACAAGGCCCTGTTGCGGTTGAGAAATATGCCCATGTTGACGGTATGCGCATTGAGCGTTGTTGTGGCTTCTTTGACGTAGGATTCAGCTACGCTGATAGAACTGTCCACGATCGTGCGAGTTCTCGTATCAAAAATACGGTCCAAGCCTAGGTCTAGCGTGATCCCGGCAACAATCGCCACGATAATGGCTGGAAACGCGGCTACAATACCAAACAAACCGACGATGCGAATGTGCATTCGCGCTGCGGCTCTTCCACGTTGTCTTGAACGCACCAAAGCACGCACTTCGCGGCCCACAAGAAACAACATGAGCGCGATAAAACAGGCATTGATGCCGAGCACCGACAGAATAACAGTTTCGGAGGGCTCAATTGGCGTCAGTCCAAGCAACAATAGAAATGAGGCAGCACCAAATAAGATCGCCAACAGCACGATCACCACACCAAACCGTCGGGCATACGGAAGCGTAGCCGAACCTTTTGGTTTGGTATCAGTCAAACTTTGAACTTCGGATACGTCGAGTGCGACCATCGAGGGTGAGTCTGGATTATTAGCTGTGACTATTGTGCAACAAATTGTGGCGCAAATGCAACAATACGTTCAACTTTTACGAAAGCTAATTGAGCACAAATGAAGCGTCT